>NZ_CAXFCL010000178.1:0-2562 GCF_964000955.1 uncultured Abyssibacter sp. | reverse complement strand
TGTCGAACAAGATTCTGCTGCTGGCGCGCACGACGCCGCTGGAAGACGTGCAGAAGAAGACGCACGGCCTGTCGCTGTTCTACACCGATCTGGACCGCGCCAAGGTCGAGGTCAAGAAGATTCACAAGATGGGCCGGCATGCGGTCGACTCGAACATGCTGTTCATCAACGACCTGTGGGTGCCGGAGGAAGACCGCATCGGTGAGGAAGGTCAGGGCTTCAAGATTCTGCTGCACGGCCTGAACCCGGAACGCGTGCTGGTCGCCATCGAAGCCATCGGCATCGGGCGGGCGGCGATCCAGCGGGCCGCGGACTACGCCAGGGAACGCATCGTGTTCGGCCGGCCGATCGGCCAGAACCAGGGCATCGCCCACCCGCTGGCGAAATGCTGGGCGCAACTGGAAGCCGCGAATCTGATGGTCATGAAGGCCGCGACGCTGTTCGACCAGGGGGCCGAATGCGGCGTGGAGGCAAACAGCGGAAAATACCTGGCAGGCGAGTTCGCGTTCGAAGCCTGCCACACGGCCATGCTGACACTGGGCGGGATGGGCTATGCGCAGGAATACCACGTGGAGCGCCTGTTGCGAGAAGTGCTGATTCCGCGCACGGCCCCCGTCAGCCCACACATGATCCTGAACTTTCTGGCGGAAAAGGTTCTGGACCTGCCGAAAAGTTACTGACCATGAGCCAAGAAGAACTCTTCCATGCCCGCTCCTGGCTGTTCGCGCCCGGAGACAGCGAACGCAAGATGGACAAGGCCACCGCCGGCAACGCCGACATCGTGATCTTCGATCTCGAGGACGCCGTCGCCGAAGCGGAAAAGCCCAAGGCCCGCGAGCTGATCCCCGCCTTCCTGAACGCGCAGGGTGACGACCGCTCCCGGCTGTGGGTTCGCATCAACCCCTTGCAGGGCCCGCATGCACTGACCGATCTGGCCGCGGTAATGCCGGGCCGCCCCGGCGGCATCATGCTGCCGAAGTCGCAGGGCCCGGCCGACGTCGAAACGCTGGACCACTACCTGTCCGCGCTGGAAGTCGCCAACAGCATCGAACCGGGCAGCACCCGGGTCATCGCCCTGGTCACCGAAACCGCCGAAGGCATGTTCACCACCGGCCAGTACGCCGGCTCGCCGCGACTGGTCGCGCTGAGCTGGGGCGCCGAAGACCTGGCCGACGCCGTCGGCGCCAGCGAGAACCGCAACCCGGACGGCAGCTACGGTTTCACCTATGAGCTGGCACGCAGCCTTTGTCTGCTGGGTTCGGCCGCGGCCGGCATCGCCGCCGTGGAAACCATCCATGGCGATTTCCGCGATCTGGACGGGCTGCGCGAACGCGCGATCCGGGTCCGCAAGGCCGGCTTCCGCGGCATGCTGGCGATTCACCCCGCGCAGGTGGACGTGATCAACGAGGCCTTCTCGCCCAGCGAGGAAGAACTCGCCGAGGCCCGCGCCATCGTCGATCTGTTCGCCGCGAATCCGGGCGCCGGCACCATCGGCTACAACGGCGCCATGCTCGACCGCCCCCATCTGGCCCGCGCCCAGGCGCTGCTCAAGCTGGCGGGGCAGGCATGACGGTGACGACCGACCTCGCCGGCCTCGACCTCTCCGCCTGGCTCAAGCCCGGTGACCACATCGTCTGGGGCCAGGCCTGCGGCGAGCCGCTGTCGCTGATCGAAACACTGATTGCCCAGGCCGAGGGCATCGGAGACCTGTCAGCCTTCGCCGCCACCAGCTTTTCCGGCGTGCTCACGCCGGAGGCCGGCGAGCGAATCACCCTGTCCAGCATGGGCGCCATCGGCGCGCTGCGTTCCCTGACCAAGGCGGGCAGGCTCAACATCATTCCCTGCCATGTTGGCCAGGTCGCGCCGATGATCGAACAGGGGTTGATCGGCTGCGATGTCGCCTTCGTGCAGGTCAGTCCGCCGGATGCCGACGGCAACCACAGCTACGGGCTGATCAACGATTTCATCCAGACCGCCGTCGCCAGGGCGCGGGTGGTGATCGCCGAGGTCAACGACCAGGTGCCGTTCACCCACGGCGACGCCCTGCTTCCGGCCTCGAAGATCGACTGCGCCGTGCGGGTCTCGCGCACGCCGGTGGAAGTGCAACCGGCAAACATCGGCGAGACCGATCAGGCCATCGCCAAGACCCTGGCCGGCTACATCGACGACGGCAGCGTGTTGCAGGTGGGCATCGGCGCCGTGCCAGACGCCACGCTGCGGCTGCTCACCGACCGCCGCGATCTCGGCGTGCATTCCGGCATGGTTGGCGACGGCCTGGTGGACCTGGTCGAGGCCGGCGTGATCACCAATGCCCGCAAGCCCATCGATGCCGGCGTGTCGATCACCGGCGCGCTGATCGGCACCCGGCGCCTTTACGCCTTCGCCGACCGCAATCCGCAGCTTGGTCTGCGCCGCGCCGACTACACCCACGACGCCGCGGTGCTGGCGAAGCTCGACAAGCTGGTGACGATCAATTCCGCGGTCGAGATCGACCTCACCGGACAGGTCAACGCCGAGCAAAGCGGTGACCGCTATTTCGGTGGCACCGGCGGTCAGGTGGAC
>NZ_CAXFCL010000177.1:0-5092 GCF_964000955.1 uncultured Abyssibacter sp. | reverse complement strand
TGAACCACAGCTTCAACGAGTCCGCCTCGCAGGACACGACGACGCTGGTGCCGCTAATGTTCCTGGCCGTCGTGGTGTTGCTCCTGCTGTTCATGCGCAGCGTGACAACGACGGTGGTCACGGTGGTGGTGATCATCGTGTCCATTGTCGCGACGCTGGGCGTAACCGGCTGGCTGGGCTATCAGGTCAACCAGATCAACGTGTCGGCGCCGATCATCATCCTGACACTGGCGGTGTCCGACTGCGTGCACGTGCTGGTGAGCTACCTGAAGGACCTGCGGCGCGGGCTGGGCAAGTTCGAAGCGATGGAACACGCGCTGACAATCAACCTGAAGCCGGTATTCCTGACCTCCATCACCACCGCGATCGGCTTCTTCAGCCTGAACTTTTCCGACTCGCCGCCGTTCCGCGAGCTGGGCACCTCGGTGGGTTTCGGCGTGCTGGGGGCGATGCTGTGGTCGCTGGTGCTGCTGCCAGGGCTGGCGCTGTTGCTGCCGATCCGCGTGAAGCCGTCGGATGACGACCCGGACAGCAGCGGCGTGATGCTGAAGCTGGCCAACGTCATCATCGCCCACAACCGCGTGATCTTCTGGGGCGTGCTGGGCCTGGCCGCGGTACTGGTCGCGTTCATCCCGCGCAACGAGTTCAACGACGACACCGTGGAGTACTTCGACGAATCGCTGCCGATCCGTCAGGCCTTCGATTTCGTCCAGAACAACCTCACCGGTGTCGACAGCATTGCCTATTCGCTGCCGGCCGGCGAGGAAAACGGCGTTGTCGATCCCGACTATCTCAAGCAGGTCGATGCCTTCGCGCAGTGGTACCGCGACCAGCCGGAGGTGACGCATGTGTCCACGTTCACCGATGTGGTCAAGCGGCTCAACCGCAACATGCACGGCGACGATGCGAGCTACTACCGCCTGCCCGATGATCGCGAGCTGATCGCCCAGTACATCCTGCTCTACGAGTTGTCGCTGCCGATGGGGCTGGACCTGAACAACCAGCTCACCTTCGACAAGTCGGCAACCAAGTTCTCGGTGAACCTGAGCAACCTGAACTCCAAGCAGATCATCGCCGTCGAGGAGCGCGCGCAGGCCTGGATGGCGGCCAACACGCCGGACATCCAGTCGCATGGCTCCAGTGTCTCGCTGATGTTCGCCCACATCGGCCAGAACAACATCGAGGCGATGATGCGCGGCTCCGCCCTGGCGCTGGCGCTGATTGCCGTCACGCTGATCCTGGCACTGAAATCGTTCAAGTTCGGGCTGCTGTCGCTGCTGCCCAATGCGTTCCCCGCCTCGATTTCCTTCGGGCTGTGGGGGATCTTCGTCGGTCAGGTAAATCTGGCCGTGGCGGCGGTGTTCTCGATCACGCTGGGGATTGTCGTGGACAACACGGTGCACTTCTTCAGCAAGTATCTGCGGGCACGCCAGGAACGCGGCTACGGCACCGAGGACGCGATTCGCTACGCGTTCACCACGGTCGGAGCGGCATTGAGCGTGACCACCGTGGCGCTGGCGGCGGGCTTTCTCATCCTTGCGCAGTCCACCTTCGACGTGAATGCGTCCATGGGGATGATGACGGCCATGACCATCGTGATCGCCCTGATCTTCGACCTGCTGTTCCTGCCCGGGCTGCTGCTCCGCTTCGACCGGGAGCGCTAGCCCCGGATTGCCGGAGATTTCGCATGGTGGTGGCGCTCGCCCACCTCATGTACGCTCCGGTACGCAAAATATTCAGGCATGCATGGGGCGAATCCGTTTCGCCCCGGCATGCTCAACGACAACAACAGAACTGGAGTGCAGATGAGCGCGACTGACTATCAGACCCGTGGCCGCGTGGCGGTTATTTCTATGCAGAACCCACCCGTCAACGGGCTGGGCCTGGCGCTGCGCGAGGGCATTGTCGAGAGCCTGGATCAAGCCAATGGCGATGCGTCGGTTGAGGCGATCGTGCTGATCGGTGCCCACGGCACGTTCAGCGGCGGCGCGGACATCCGCGAGTTCAACACGCCCGCCATGTTCGCCGAGCCATCGCTGGCGACCGTGATCGAAGCCATCGAGGCGAGTCCGAAGCCGGTCATCGCCGCGATTTCCGGCGCCTGCATGGGCGGCGGTCTGGAACTGGCGCTGGGCTGCCATGCGCGCATCGCCGCACCGGATGCCCAGATCGCCCTGCCCGAGGTCAAGCTGGGCCTGTTGCCGGGCGCTGGTGGCACGCAGCGCCTGCCGCGCGTGATCGGGCTGGAAGCCGCGCTGAACATGATCGTCTCCGGCAACATCGTGCCGGCCAAGCTGCTCGCCGAGACCGACCTGTTCGACACCATGGCCGGTGACGATCTGCTGGCCGATGCGACCCGTCTCGCCGAGCAGTCGATCGGCCAGCCACTGAAGCTGGTGCGCGACCGCAAGGTCAAGCACCCGGAGAGCGAAGGCTTCCTGATGGTCGCGAAGAACACCGTCGCGACCATGGCCGGCCCGTTCCCCGCGCCGGTCAAGTGCGTGGAGGCGGTGGCGGCCTCCACCGGCAAGTTCGACGCCGGCATCGCCACCGAACGCAAGCTGTTCGGCGAGCTGGTGCAGACGCCGGAATCCAAGGCGCTGCGCCACGCCTTCTTCGGCGAGCGCGCGGCCTCCAAGATCAAGGGTGTGCCCGCCGACACGCCGACCCGCCCGATCGAAACCGTCGCGGTGATTGGCGCCGGCACCATGGGCGGCGGCATCACCATGAACTTCCTCAACGCCGGCATCCCGGTGCGGCTGCTGGAAATGAGCCAGGAGGCTCTGGACCGCGGCATCGGCATCATCCGCAAGAACTACGAAGGTCGCGTCAAGAAAGGCAAGCTGACCGAGGAGAAGCTGGAGCAGCGCATGGCGCTGATCCACCCCACCCTGTCCTACGATGATCTCGGCGACACCGACCTGGTGATCGAGGCCGTGTTCGAGGACATGGGCGTCAAGCAGCAGGTGTTCGAAACGCTGGATGCCGTGATGAAGCCCGGCGCCATTCTGGCGAGCAACACCTCGACCCTGGATCTCGACAAGATCGCCAGCTTCACCAAACGGCCGGAAGACGTGGTCGGCCTGCACTTCTTCAGCCCGGCGAACGTGATGCGCCTGCTGGAGGTCGTGCGCGGCGAGAAGACCGCCGACGACGTGCTGGTCACCGTCATGAAACTCGGCAAGACCATCCGCAAGCTCTGCGTGGTCGCCGGTGTCTGCGATGGCTTCATCGGCAATCGCATGGTCAACAAGTACATCGCCCAGGCGATCGCCATGCTGGAGGAAGGCGCGCTGCCGCAGGAGGTCGACAAGGCCGTGGAGTCCATCGGTTTCGCGATGGGGCCGTTCCGCATGTGCGACCTCTCGGGCAACGATGTCGGCTGGTACATCCGCAAGCGGCACTACGAGGAATACCCGGACATGCCGCGCATGCCCATCGCGGACAAGCTCTGCGAGATGGGCCGCTTCGGCCAGAAGACCGGCTCCGGTTGGTACAAGTACGTGCCCGGCGACCGCAAGGCGCATCCGGACCCGGAGGTCGAGAAGCTGATTGTCGACACCTGCGCCGAACTCGGCGTCGAGCGCCGCAAGCTGTCGCAGGACGAGATTCGCGACCGGCTGGTGCTGGCGCTGGTCAATGAGGGTGCCCGCATTCTCGAGGACGGCATCGCCCAGCGCGCCTCCGACATCGACATGGTCTATCTCAACGGCTACGGCTTCCCGCTGCATCTGGGCGGGCCGATGCTCTACGCCGACACCATGGGCCTTTACAACGTCGAGCGGCGCATGCGCCAGTTCGCCGCGCTGCCAGGTGCGGATGCCACGTTCTGGGAGCCGGCCGAGCTGGTGAAGAAGCTCGCGTCCGATGGCAAGATGTTCAACTAAGTATTTATTAAATAATCAGAATTCGAGAGACCCATCATGACTGAAGCTGTCATTGTTTCCACCGCCCGCACGCCGCTCGCCAAGTCCTGGCGCGGCTCGTTCAACATGACTCACGGCGCCACGCTCGGCGGTCACGTGGTCCAGGCCGCGGTCGAGCGCGCCGGCATCGATCCCGCCGAAGTCGAAGACGTGATCATGGGCTGCGCCTGGCCGGAAGGCGCCTGCGGTTCGAACATCGCACGCCAGATTGCTCTGCGCGCCGGTCTGCCGATCACCGCCTCCGGCGTGACCGTCAACCGCTTCTGCTCCTCCGGGCTGCAGGCCATTGCCATGGCCGCCCAGCGCGTCATCGTCGACAAGGTGCCGGTGATGATCGGCGGCGGCGTGGAGTCGATCTCCTGCGTGCAGAACGAGGCCAACATGCACATGCTGCAGGAGTCCTGGCTCACGCAGCACAAGCCGGAAATCTACTGGCCGATGCTGCAGACGGCCGAGACCGTGGCCAAGCGCTACAACATCTCCCGCGAGCGCCAGGACGAGTACGGCGCCCGTAGCCAGCAACGCGCCGAGGCCGCCCGTGCCGAAGGTCGCTTTGATGACGAGATCGCACCGATCGACGTCACCGCCGGCGTGATGGACAAGGCCACGGGACAACTCGTCACCAGGCAGGTGACCTGTGCCCAGGACGAAGGCATCCGCCCCGGCACGACCTACGAAGGCGTGTCGACGATTCGCCCCGCCATGCCGGGCGGCGTGATCGCGGCCGGCAACGCCAGCCAGTTCTCCGATGGTGCGTCAGCCTGCGTGGTCATGGATTCCAAGCTCGCCGAGCAGCGCAACATCGAACCGCTGGGCATCTTCCGCGGCTTCACCGTCGCCGGCTGCGAACCCGATGAGATGGGCATCGGCCCGGTCTTCGCGATTCCCCGCCTGCTCGAACGCACCGGCCTGTCGATCGACGACATCGGCCTGTGGGAGCTGAACGAGGCCTTCGCCGTCCAGGTGCTCTACTGCCAGGACAAGCTCGGCATTCCGGGTGATGCACTCAATGTCAACGGCGGCGCCATCGCCATCGGCCACCCCTACGGCGTCACCGGCAGTCGCCTCGTCGGCCACGCGCTGATCGAAGGCAAGCGCCGCGGCGTGAAGTACGTGGTGGTGACCATGTGCATCGGCGGCGGCATGGGTGCGGCCGGTTTGTTCGA
>NZ_CAXFCL010000176.1:0-7205 GCF_964000955.1 uncultured Abyssibacter sp. | reverse complement strand
TCGTTGGCGTTCATGTTGCTGGAGGTGCCCGACCCGGTCTGGAAGATGTCGACGGGAAACTGGCTGTCCCAGGTGCCGTCAGCGACCTGCGCAGCAGCCTTGATGACAGCATCGGCAATGGCGTCGTCCATCAAGCCCAGCGACTGGTTGGTACTGGCCGCGGCGGACTTGATCAGCCCGAGCGCACGGATCATCAGCCGCGGCATGCGCCGGTCGCTGATGGGGAAATTCTCGACCGCGCGCTGCGTCTGCGCGCCCCAGAGAGCATCTGCCGGCACCTCAAGTTCACCGAGACTGTCGCGTTCGATTCGCGTCTTGCTCATGTGCTTTCGGCCGCTCCTGCCCGTAAGCGTGATTCAGGGTTGACTGAATGCAGGCTAACGCGTCTGGAGCCCAGACCCAACAGCCGAACCACCGGCCGCCCACCGAGGCCGGCGGCTTGGGTAGAATACGCGCCCCCTCTCGCCCCCGATCCGCTCCGCATGAAGCTCACATCGTTGTCCGCCCTCTCCCCGATCGATGGTCGTTATGCCGACAAGACCTGGGATCTGCGCGAGATCTTTTCCGAATACGGCCTGATGCACTACCGCCTCCGGGCGGAGATCACCTGGCTGCGGGCGCTGGCGGAACAGCCGGAAGTCACCGAGGTGCCGGCCTTCTCCGCCGAGGCCGAAGTCCTGCTGGACGAGATCGATCAGGGTTTTGACCTGACCGCGGCCCAGCGCGTCAAAACCATCGAAGACACGACCAACCACGACGTCAAGGCGGTGGAGTACTTCCTCAAGGAGCGCTTCGCGCCCAAGCCGGAACTGGCGGCGGTGACGGAGTTTCTGCACTTCGCCTGCACCTCCGAGGACATCAACAATCTCGCCCACGCGCAGATGCTCAACGACGCGCGCACGCGCTTCCTGCTGCCGGCGCTGGACCAGTTGATCGAACGTTTGCGCACGATGGCGCATGAGCTGGCCCACCAGCCCATGCTGTCGCGCACCCATGGGCAGCCAGCCTCCCCGACCACCCTGGGCAAGGAGATCGCGGTGTTCGTGCATCGCCTGCGCCGGCAGCGGGACACGCTGGCCGCCGTGGCCGTCCAGGGCAAGATCAACGGCGCCGTTGGCAACTTCAACGCGCATCTGGCGGCCTACCCCGAAGTGGACTGGCCGGCGCTGTCGCGCTCGGTGCTGCAACGGCTCGACATCGTGCCCGCACCGTCGACGACGCAGATTGAACCGCATGACTACATCGCCGAGTACTTCCACGCGGTGATGCGCATCAACACGATCCTGATCGATTTCGCCCGCGACATCTGGGGCTACATCGCGCTGGGCTACTTCAAGCAGCGCGTGGTGGAAACCGAGGTCGGCTCGTCCACCATGCCGCACAAGGTCAACCCGATCGACTTCGAGAATGCCGAGGGCAATCTCGGCGTCGCCAACGCGGTGATGGCGCATCTGGCCGAGAAGCTCCCGATCTCGCGCTGGCAGCGTGACCTTTCGGATTCCACGACGCTGCGCAACCTCGGCGTCGGCATGGGCCACGTGATGATCTCGCTGCAATCGCTGAACCGCGGCATCGGCAAGCTGGAAGCCAGCCCCGACGCGATGGCGGCGGACCTGGACGCGAACTGGGAAGTGCTGGGCGAGGCCATTCAGACGGTGATGCGCCGCTACGGAATCGAAAAGCCCTACGAACAGCTCAAGAAGCTCACCCGCGGCCAGCGCGTCAACCAGCAGCGCATGGCCGACTTCATCCGCGGCCTGGCGCTGCCGGACGACGTGAAAGCGCGCCTGCTTGAGATGACACCCGCCAGCTATGTCGGCAATGCTGCGGAACAGGCGCTGGCGTGCTAGAAACGGGCCATGGAGTCGGAACACAGCACGCATGACACGACGAGCCTGCCGGCGAAGGTTCTGACCGTTGCCGGCAGCGCCGATCGTGAGTTGGCTCTGTTTTCCGACACGCTGAGCCACCGTCTCTGGGGCAGCGTGGAATTCTGCGACATCGTCCGAACACTGGTAATCCGGCACGAACGCAATCGCGTGCGCGTGCTGGTCCGCCAGCCCGAGCAGGTGCTCGCCGACGGCGCCCACCGGCTGATCGAACTGGCGCGGCAGATTCCCAGCCGGATACAGCTGCGCGGAGCGGTAGCGCCCGCCGACGTGATCCGCGAGGAATGGCTGATCGCCGACCGGCGCGGCGTAGTGCAGCGCCATGACACGGCGGGGGACCAGGCAGTGGCGCGACCGGACGATCCCGGCCGGGCGTCAGCGTTGCTGGCCCGCTTCAATACCTACTGGGCACACGGCAGCCGCAGCCGGGAGTTCGACGAGCTCAGGCTTTAGGCTTCCAGCAGCGGTTCGAAATCCAGTAATGCGCTGCGCAACGCGTCCGGCACCGGCACCGTGGTCTGCCCCGCGTAGTCGAACCACACCGTGATCGCCTCGCTCAGGGCCACCAGTTCCTCCCGGTCCTCGAGAAACATCCCGACCTCGAACACGATGCTGCTGCGTCCGAGCTTGACCACCCGACAACCGAGATCGAGGTTGTCCGGATGCTTGAGCTGACGGATGAAGTCGCAGCCGGTGCGGGCGAGAATCAGGTCCTGATGCTCCGGTAGAGCATCCGCCGGAAAGTTGGCGTCCCGGTACGCCAGGCGGGCGCTTTCCGAGAAGGTGAAGTAGCGGGCGTTGTTGACGTGCCCGAGCACATCCATGTCGCCCCATCGAATCTGCATCGGATACCAGAACCGGTATTCGTCGCGACTGCGTTGTGGTGCTGCCAAATCGAAGGCCTTGTGTGAACGTTGAACCGAAGGCGATCAGTCGTCGCTATCGCTGCTGCTGAGCTTGAAATAACTGCGCATGTTCATGAACAGGAACAGGCCGCAGGCGACGATGTGGATGAACGCGAACAGGTCGGACTGATCCTTGAAATCGAAGGTGTAGATGCAGAACCAGAAGCTGATCGCCACGATGACGACTTCCAGGACCAGCCAGGCGGAGAATTTGGGCGAAACCGACTGCGCCGCGATCACCGAGACCATGAAGACCGCAAAGGCCAGACCGCTGACCGCCACGTATTCCAGGGTGAACTGCGCTGGCAGATCCACGTTCAGATAGAAGAACCGAGGCGCCCAGATCACGAACAGGGCGACGCAGATCGCGAAATAGCTGATCAAGCCGATGCCAGATAGAACCGCCCGCATACCCCTGCTCCTGTAGATTTCTTCGCGATCCCCGGCCATGAAGCATCGCGTCGCCGACCGGCGCGTCGCGAATCCTCGGGGAATGCCGATGCGGCGATGATTCAATCAGAGCCGGGCAACCCAAGGCAAGCATGGCGGTGGCTGCTATTCTCTCAGGCCTCTGATTGAGGGATTGTTCCGGGGGCTCGATGCGCTACGCCATTCTTCTCGCTGTCGCGATCACGCTGAATCTGACGGCCTGCGCGTCGACCCGTGGCGTCGACCGCCTTCCCTTCGGCGAGTATCTCCGCGCCGGCTACCAGCTCAACGAGCGCGAACTCCGCGCGTTGCAGTACTACGTCTCCGACGACATCCATCTGCGTCGCGCCGTGCAGTCCGGCAACCGGACCATCGGCCGCGGCATCCTGGTCGAGCGCAATGCCCGTGTCGTCGACGAAATCCTGATCGAGAAAGGCACGCCGGGCATCGCGGTCGGCAGTGGCAAGGACTGGCTGGCCGTCAGTTTCGAACCCGGCTCCTATCTGTACTTCAGTTCCCGCAATGACGGCGTGCACGTGGTCGGCGATCCCGGCCGCGAGGGCAATCTCTACTACCTGTGGGCCACCGACTGGGTGGGCGGCCCCGGCATCGTCTACGTGAACGGCGTGGCCTACCAGGCGGAACCGTCCAACGCGTATTCGCATCTGCTGGTGGAGCGCAAGGCCCTGGCCCGCTCCGAGGCGCGTGACCGCGTGCAACCGGGCCGCCGGCTCTACGACGACCGGCGCGATTAGCGCCTGTTCGCAGGCCTTCTAGTCGAACGCGCGCGGCGCGGCGAGAAACCCGACCGACACCGCCCCGTCGCCGACATTGACGCCGGCGGTCATGCTCATCACCGACGTCAGCACGCGGATGCCACCGGCCTCGGCCGCGCTCACCAGCTCGTCGAATCCCGGCAACTCGCCCAGCCGCTCCGGCGGACCGCCGTAGCTGACGCACAGAAACCGGCCCTGGAGCCCGTCCCCGATCCGCGCACGGGCGAAATCGAACAGGCGCCGGACGGCCGCCTCAAAACCGCGCTCCGTCTGCACCGCCTCCGTCTCGCCATCGGTGCAGGCCAGAACCGGTCTGATGTTCATCGCCGTGCCGAGCAGATAGCGCAACGGCCCCACGCTGCGATCACCCTTCTTCTTCGCGCGGGCACGGATGTAGTACAGATCCTTCGGGACCAGGTAGGAATGCACCGAATACGCGAGTTCCTCGATCCGCTCCCGCACCGCGGCGGCGCTGAAACCCTCGGCGATCAGCGCGGCGGCCTCGGCGGTCAACGCGCCCTGCCCGGCGAACATGTTGCGCGAATCCAGCACGCGGACGGCGAACGGACCCTCCATCTTCGCCGCATGCCGCGTCGCCTTGTACTCGGTCAGAATCCCGAGCCCGGCCTTGGTGACGTTGGCGAAAACCGGACTACGTGTCGACGACACCGTCAGGCACAAGGCGAAATCGCAGCCGGTCACCACGCGATCGAGGAAGAACCTTCGGACATCTTCGACGGAGGGCGCGCGGGATTCGGCCAGCGTGCCCTTGGCGGCGAGGTGATTCGTGTGGAAGGCCAGCGTCTCGCCGGGATCGCGCGCATCGAGCAGTTCCCGGTCGCCAATGCGAATGGCGATGGGCAGCACGAACACGCCCATCTCGTCGAGGAAGTCCCGCGGCAGATCGCATGTCGGGTCGGCAACCAGTCCTACCTTCATTGTCTGTCCCCCTGCCGCGATGGCGCGGCCCGGTGATCAACGCGATCGTTCGTCGGCCTTGGCGTCCTCCCAGGCTGCGTCCATCGCGTCGAGATTGTCGGCGCACATCTCCAGTCCCGCCTGGGCCATGGCGTCCTCGACGTAGGTAAAACGCCGCTCGAACTTGGCGTTGGCCGCCATCATCGCATCGGTGGGTTCGATCTTCAGATGCCGGGCCAGATTGACGATCGCGAACAGCAGATCGCCCAGTTCCTCGTAGCGCGACGCGGTGTCGTCACCCGCTTGCTGCAATTCGTCCATCTCCTCGCGAACCTTGGCCCAGACGCCATCCAGATCCGGCCAGTCGAATCCCTTGGCCGCCGCCTGTCGCTGCAACCGGGCCGCCGTGCTCAGCGCATCAAGCATGCTCGGCCACCAGGCTCGCGAGATCGTGAAGCATGCCCGCCGTCGCGCCCCAGATCCGCCAGTCCTCCCACATGAGTTCCATGAACGGGATGTCCATCCCCATCTTGCCCAGCGTCTTGCGCTCATAGGCGCCCAGATCGAGCACGTGATGAAGCGGAACCTCGAACACGGCGGCCACTTCCACCCCGTCGGGCTCGAAGCTCACGCCATCGCGGACCCGCGCGACCACCGGGGTGACACAGAAGCGGGAAATCGTCGGATAGTCGTGCAGGTAACCCAGGATTTCCGACGCGGCCGGATCGAGGCTGATCTCCTCGTCGGCCTCGCGCAGCGCCGCGGCCGCGGTGGACGCGTCCGTGGGCTCGATCCGCCCGCCGGGAAAACTGATTTGCCCGGCGTGATCCCGCAGCTTGTCGGAACGCTGGGTCAGCAGCACCCGGGGACCGTCCTCGCGATCGAGAATCGGCACCAGCACGGCCGCGGGGCGCAGCGTGCGCTGCCAGTGCGGACCGAGCAGGCGATCGAAGCCCAGCGGCAGTCCGAGCCGGGTGACGGGCCGAGGCGGCTCGGCGTGGGTATCCCGAAGCACGTCCCGAATCCGGTCCAGCGGGCTCGGGATCATGTCCGGCAGCGAGCTAGCGCCCTCCGCCATCGCCGTCCGCCTGCTGCAGCCGCTCGACATGGGCTTCCACCAGCTCCCGATACCGGGGGGTGAGACCCGCGTCCGCGTAGATCGGATCACCCTCCTCGTCGACCTCGGCCACCGGGCCGCGTTCGTAGGGAAACTCGGCTTCGATCTGATCCAGCGCGGCGGACAACAGGTCGGTGAGGATTTGTTCCTCGCTGCGACCGGGAAAGAGCTCGCTGAGCGCGGCGATCTTGGCGGCGTCGAAGAGCGGAAGGCGGATTTCGTACAGTTTCGCAGCTCGCGGAGCGGCGGCGTCCTGCTGCCACTGCTCAAGGAGTTGTTTCATGCGCATCGAAGGTGTAGTTCGCAATCCGGGGTTCCCCACTATACGCCGAAGTACCGCTCGCGTTGCCACCGCATCATGGCCGCTTTAGCATGCCTTCTCAGTTTTTTATCCCAGCCGCATGCTGCGGCCATCCAGGAGATTTTGACGATGGACATGGAGACGATCTTCAAGAAGATGCCGGAAGCCTTCAACGGCGACGAGGCCGGCGATCTGTCCGCCACGGTGCAGTACAAGGTCAGCGATCCGAAGTACTGCGTGATCGACAGCGGCACGCTGACCGTTCACGACGGCGTCACCGACGATGCCGACGTGACGCTGACGCTGGACGACGATGATTTCGTCGCGCTGATGACCGGTGAGCTCAACGGCATGACCGCGTTCATGACCGGCAAGCTGCAGCTTGAAGGTGATCTGATGCTGGCGCAGAAGCTCTCGTCGATGTTCGACGCTGGCCAGCTCAGCTGATCCGGACGATCGACCGGACAAGGGCACGTGGAGTTCGCTCCGCGTGCCCTTTTTCATGCCCCGCTGACATGGACGCGCCTCTGACCGGAATCGACTGGGAATCCGACGACATCCGTCGCCGGATCGCCGGAGGTCGCCGTCAGCCGCTGGCCCGTGCCTGCGGGCTGGGCAGCATCCGCCCGCTGCGGCTGCTGGACGCCACCGGGGGTTACGGGCGTGACGCCTTCGTGCTCGCCGCGCTGGGCGCCGAGGTCACGATCTGCGAGCGCCTGCCCGCGCTGGCGGACGGGCTGCGATCCGCGCACCAGCGTGCGCTGGAATCTCCGGCGTTGCGCGACACGGCCGAGCGCATGCGGGTTCTCGCGGCGGATTCGATTGATGTCCTGCGCCGCTCGGAGACCGACCACGACGTGATCTACCTCG
>NZ_CAXFCL010000175.1:0-13887 GCF_964000955.1 uncultured Abyssibacter sp. | reverse complement strand
TGGGCCGAGGACGAGACCGGCTACTGCCAGGCGGCCGATGATTTCGCCTCCGCCCAGGCGGTCGCCGATCATCTGGGCATCGTGCTCCATCGCGCGGATTTCTCCCGCGAGTACCTCGACCGCGTGTTCCAGCACTTTCTCGACGAATACGCCGCGGGACGCACGCCGAATCCCGATCTGCTGTGCAATCGCGAGATCAAGTTCGCGCCGTTTCGCGAACATGCGCTGCGCCTCGGCGCCGATCGCATCGCCACCGGCCACTACGCGGACACCCGGGACGGACTGCTTTATCGCGCCGCCGACGAGCGCAAGGACCAGACCTACTTTCTCGCGCTGGTCAGCAGCGAACAGCTGCAACAGGTCGAGTTTCCGCTGGCACCACTGCAAAAGAGCGAAGTGCGGCGAATCGCCGAGTCCATCGACCTGCCCAACCACGATCGCCGGGACTCGACCGGCATCTGCTTCATCGGCGAACGCAACTTCGCCGACTTTCTTGGCGACCATCTTCAGGACCAGCCCGGGCCGATCTGCGACGACACTGGCCGCCGGATCGGCGAGCATCGCGGCCTGTGGCGATTCACGATCGGCCAGCGGCGCGGCGTGGGCGTGGGCGGCGTCAAGGGCGCGCCGGAGGCGCCATGGTTCGTCTGTGGCAAGGAGCCCGCATCGCGCACGCTGATCGTCACCCAGAACCTCGACCATCCCGCGCTGGCCGGACGGTCGCTAACCGCCGGCGACATCCACTGGATTGGCCCGCCGCCCGCGCTGCCGGGACGCTGCCAGGCCCGCATCCGCCACCGACAGCCCCTGATGGACTGCGAGGTCCAACCGGAGGTCATCGCTGGCCGGCAAAGGCTGCACGTGCACTTCGACGAGTCGCCCTGGGCGATCGCGCCAGGACAGTACGTCGTCTTCTACGATGGTCGACGTTGCCTGGGTGGCGCCGTCATCGAGGCGAATGAGGCGTTATAATCGCCGCCCCAAAATATGACACACCCTCGGTTCACACGAGTTCCTGGGAGAACTTGCATATGAGTGACAGCTTTTCCGCCCGCGGCAATCTTGATGTCGGCGGCAAGTCCTACGAGATGTATCGCCTCAGCGCACTGGAGAGCGACTACAAGGTCTCGCGACTGCCCTACTCCATGAAGGTGCTTCTGGAGAATCTGCTTCGCAACGAAAACGGAAAAGATGTCACCGCCGACGACATCAAGGCCGTCGCGCAGTGGGATCCCAAGATCGAACCCGATCAGGAAATCGCCTTCACGCCGGCGCGCGTGATCCTGCAGGATTTCACCGGCGTCCCCTGTGTCGTCGACCTCGCCGCGATGCGCGACGCGATGAGCAAGCTGGGCGGTGACCCGAGCAAGATCAACCCGCAGGTTCCCGTGGAACTGGTCATCGACCACTCGGTCATGGTCGACAAGGCCGGCAGCGACGACGCGTTGGACCTGAACGCCAAGATCGAATTCAACCGCAACAAGGAACGCTACGCGTTCATGCGCTGGGGCCAGACGGCGTTCGATAACTTCAAGGTCGTGCCGCCGGACACCGGCATCGTCCATCAGGTCAACATCGAGTATCTGGCCCGGGTCGTGTTCGGCAAGGAAACCGGCGTGGCCTACCCGGACACGGTCGTCGGCACCGACTCGCACACGACCATGGTCAACGGCATCGGCGTGCTGGGCTGGGGCGTCGGCGGCATCGAGGCCGAGGCCGCGATGCTTGGCCAGCCGGTCACCATGCTGATCCCTCAGGTCGTCGGCTACCGCCTGACCGGCAAGCTCGCCGAAGGCGTGACCGCCACCGACCTGGTGCTGACCATCGTGCAGAACCTGCGCAAGCTGGGCGTCGTCGGCAAGTTCGTCGAGTTCTTTGGCGAGGGACTGGCCGATCTGCCGCTGGCGGACCGTGCGACCATCGCCAACATGGCACCGGAATACGGCGCCACCTGCGGCATCTTCCCGATCGACGAAGCCACCATCGACTACCTGCGCCTGACCGGCCGTGGTGACGATGAGCTGGCGCTGGTCGAGGCCTACTCCAAGGAGAACGGCTTCTGGCGCTTCGACGATCAGCCGGACGCGGAGTACAGCCACGTGCTGGAACTGGATCTGGCGACGGTTCAGCCCTCGCTGGCCGGCCCGAAGCGTCCGCAGGATCGGATTCTGCTGGGCGACATGAAGTCCAGCTACGTGGACAACCACAAGTCCATGTCCGGTTCGGACGAGCAGAAGTCCGTGCCGGTCGACGGTTTCGACATGACCGACGGCAATGTCGTCGTGGCGGCCATCACCTCCTGCACCAACACCTCCAACCCGGCCGTGCTGGTCGGTGCCGGCATCGTCGCCAAGAAGGCGCAGGAGAAGGGCCTGAAGTCCAAGCCCTGGGTGAAGACCTCGCTGGCACCCGGATCGCAGGTGGTCAAGGACTACCTCGAAAAGGCCGATCTGATGGAGTCGCTGAAGTCCCTGGGCTTCCATGTCGTCGGCTACGGCTGCACCACCTGCATCGGCAACACCGGCCCGCTGGACCCGGCCATTTCCGAGTCCATTCAGGACAACGACCTGATCGCGACCGCGGTGCTGTCGGGCAACCGCAACTTCGAAGGCCGCATTCACGCCGATGTGCGGATGAACTTCCTGGCCAGCCCGCCGCTGGTCGTCGCCTACGCCATCGCCGGCACGGTCAACATCGACCTGTCCAGCGAGCCGCTGGGTCAGGACGCCGATGGCAACGATGTGTTCCTGAAGGACATCTGGCCGAGCAACCAGGAAATCACCGACGCGCTGAACTCCTGCCTGGATGCGGACATGTTCCGCAAGCGCTACGCCGACGTGTACGCCGGCGACGCGCGCTGGCAGGGCCTGGAGATTCCGACCGGCAAGATCTACGAATGGGACGACGCCTCCACCTACGTGCAGAACCCGCCCTACTTCGAAGGCATGACCATGGAAACCGGCGAGATCGAGCCGATCACCGGCGCGCGCTGCCTGGCCAAGCTGGGTGACTCCATCACCACCGACCACATCTCCCCGGCCGGCGTGATCAAGCCCGACCAGGATGCCGGCAAGTACCTGCTGTCCAAGAACGTCCAGCAGGCCGACTTCAACTCGCTGGGCTCACGTCGCGGCAACCATGAGGTGATGATGCGTGGCACCTTCGCCAACGTGCGTCTGCGCAACCAGATCGCGCCGGGCACCGAAGGCGGCTGGACGCGTCACCTGCCCGACGGCGAGCAGATGTCGATCTACGAAGCCTCGATGAAGTACAAGGCCGAAGGCACGCCGCTGGTGGTGCTGGGCGGCAAGGAGTACGGCACGGGCTCGTCGCGCGACTGGGCGGCCAAGGGCACCATCCTGCTGGGGGTCAAGGCGGTGATCACCGAGAGCTTCGAGCGTATCCACCGCTCCAACCTCGTCGGTATGGGCGTGCTGCCGTTGCAGTTCCCGGAAGGCGAATCCCATGAGTCGCTCGGCCTGACCGGCCTGGAAACCTTCGACATCGAGGGCCTAACCATCGGCGCCAAGACCGTGACGGTCAAAGCCACCGCCGACGACGGGTCGGTCAAGACCTTCGAAGCGAAGGTCCGCATCGACACGCCGAAGGAATGGGACTACTACCAGCACGGCGGCATTCTGCAGTACGTGCTGCGCAATCTGGCGAAGGCCGCCTAGGCACCTCACCGATTGTGATCAAAAGGCCTCGCTTTCAGCGGGGCCTTTTTCTTGCCACGAATGGCATAACTGTTGGTTATCTCATGACCGGATGGTGTGAGATCAGGAGAGATCGATGAGACGCGTGGTATTCAATCAGAAAGGTGGCGTCGGAAAGACCACCATTGTCTGCAACCTGGCCGCCATCGCGGCGTCGCGGGGCCTGCGAACCCTGGTCCTGGACCTCGATTCACAGTGCAACGCCACCCAGTATCTGCTGGGTGATCTCGCCGGTTCCAGCGAGGGCACCATCGGCGATTTCTTCGAGGGCACGCTGTCGTTCAGCCTGCAATCACGCGGGCTGGATCCGTATCTGGTCGCCTCGGAAACCGACGGCCTCTATGTCCTGCCCGGCGACCCGGCCCTGGAACATCTGCAACCGAAGCTGGAATCGCGCCAGAAGATCTATAAGCTGCGCCAGGCGCTGGACAAGCTGCGCGGCTTCGACGCGGTGTTCATCGACACCCCGCCCGCGCTGAACTTTTACAGCCGTTCGGCACTGATCGCCGCCGATCGTGTACTGATACCGTTCGATTGCGATGATTTCGCTCGCCAGGCCCTTTACGTATTGCTCGACAACATCGCCGAGATTCGTGCCGACCACAACGATGAGCTGGAACTCGACGGCATCGTCGCCAACCAGTTCCAGGCACGCGCCAAGCTGCCGCAGCGCATCGTCCAGGACCTGATCGACGAAGGGCTAACAGTGCTGGGTACGCGGCTGGCCCCGTCGGTCAAGGTACGCGAATCACACGACCGTGGCCGACCTCTGGTGTCGCTGGACCCGAAACACAAGATCACCGAACAGTTCGGTGCCCTGTTCGACGAACTCGATCACGGCTGAGAAGCCGGCGAGCGCCCGAAGCGATCGATCTTACGGGCCAACCGCCCCGTAACGCGGATTGGGCGGTAACACGACACGGGAGCGGCTCTGCTGCGGCTCCCAGAGCGCCGGCGGTGGTGGCGGCAGACCTTCGGTCAGTCGGGCTTCGGGCACCGCGATCCGTGCGGCCGGATGCAGTTCATTGCCGGCATAGTAGTTCACCCAGCCGCGCAGACGGGCAAGGTTGGCCGCGATGTCGACGTTCTGTGGCGCCAGCCGTTCGGCGCGCTCCAGCAGCTCGAGTGCCGTGTGATAGTCACCCTGTTCGGCCTTGGCAGCCGCGAGGTTGTTGAGGGCCACGGGGTCGAAAGGATTGATCTCCAGTGCCTCGGCGAAACGACGCTCGGCGCTCTCGATGTCACCCTCCGCCATGTTGCGCCGACCCAGGGACTGGAAGGTCTGCGGCCCGTAGGTCGCCTGGGCACGCTGCGCCACCTGCGTTTCGTCCATCGGCGCACCCGCCGCCGTCGCCGAAAACGGGTTGCGGTTGGGCACCAGCGACGTGTCACCGGCTGCGAGGACGGGGGCCGCGGCCGATGCGGCCGCAATCATCAGGATCGAGACGCTGCTCGAGAATATCTTCACGTTGGATCTCCTACCCAATCGGGCGCGAGACGGCTGGGGGGCATCGGAACCTGCGCCTGCGGCCGGAACCAGTAACGCAAGAAGCCCATGCCGTTGAACTGTTCGTAGTCTCGCGCGTTGTCGAATCCGATCGTCGCACCAATCGAAACCTGCGGCGCCAGCATGTATTCGAGTTCACCGGACAGATTGAAGCCCAGGCCGGTGACACTCTGACCGTCGTAGCGTGATTCCACCGGCACCGTGGGTTCGTTCTGCTGGAATGTGACCAGCGCGCTCTGCAGCGCGTCGTTGGTCGGAAAATAGGGTGCGTCGTCCTCGCGGAACGACTGGATGCCCAGAGCGCCGGACACGCGATAGGACCAGCGCTTCTCACGTCCCATCCATTCCACCGGCACCGCCAGACTCAGGTAGAACTGGGGGCTGAAGTAACCGCCATGGCCGAAGGTGAAGTAGCGGATGTTGTGCTCGTAGAACAGGCTGGTGGCGTTGATACCCCAGGTCACACGCATGTCATCGCGATCGATCGCGCGACCATAGAACCCGGCGCCAAACTCGTACTGGGTGTTGTCCTGGACGTTGTTGCCTTCCAGCGTATAGAAGGCGCCGTTGGTGTAGAGCCCGAAAGGACCACCGTCGTAAGCCAGATCGATGCGCCCGCCGGTCCGCATCACGCCACCCCAGTTCACGCCCAGCGCCGGGTCAAAGGCACCGGCGTAGGACAGCAGGCTGTCGGAGACCGACCGTCGAGACAGATCCAGCTGCCAGATGAGATCACCAACACGCGGCGCCCAGCGGATGCCGCCTTGCAGATCCTCTTCGCGAAAACCCAGTGGCGTGGAACCGAAATCCAGGCGCAGGTTCGCGACTTCGTAGACGAGGCCGACAGCGATGCCGGCGTCATCCTGCGAGAAACTCAGATCCTCGCGATCCCCGGCGACGACGCCCTCGACCAGCGGCATCGCACCAAAGAGTGCCAGCTCCCGACCATCCAGGTTTCCGGCGTCGAGAAACACGGGCACCGCCCGCAGGCGGACACGCCCCGCGGACGGGGCGAAGCTGAACTCCACCGGAAGCTCCAGATCGGTCAACTCGTCCAGCCCCCGCTGACCGTCGCGGCTGCGGAGACTCAGCCCCCCCGCCGCGTACGCGCTGCGTTGAGCCCGGATCTCCGAGATCTCGCGCAGGATGTCATCGCGGGGATCGGTGGCCACGGAGACCGGGCGCCGGCGTGGAGCTTGCGCGGGCGCGGGCCGCAGCGGTTCGCGGGCGGGATACTCGTAGATCACCGGAGGCCGCTGATCGACCGTTTCGGGAGCGGGGACGGTACGGACGGTCCTCGGAGTCGTGGGCGCGACCGGATATGCGGGGGTCGTCACCGGGTAGCTCTGGGTCGGAGCCGGCACCGACCGGGTTTCGCTGCCAGGCGAAACGTAACCGCCCCTGACCGGAGGCGCCGACAGATTCTCGTCCAGCACGTAAGGCTCGGACTCATAAATGATTTCGCCCTCGTAGGGGGCTTGAGGGCGAATCGGGTAGACGCTGGAATCGGAGGGTCTTCGCGTTTCGGTCCGTGGTACCAGCGTGGCATCGAACCGATTCGAGGATAGCTTCGCCGGCGAGTCCCTGGGGTCGCCTTCAACGGGCGCCCCGGTGGGTACCGCAGCGAACGTGCCCGCGACCGAGGGGGTCACGACCGTTCGCACCGAACGGTCCACCACCGACGGGCCACCAATCGCACGGTCATCCTTCAGCCGGGTATCGAAGGCCAGCGAGCGGTCATCCGCCGGCCGGTTGCCCAGCCGCACACGCTCCGGATCGATCAGGTAGAGCGTCGGTGCATGTCGCCAGCTGTCGCTGCCACCCAGTTCGCCCCGGTTGTTCTCGGCATCCAGTGCGAGCGCCTGACGGAAATACTCCAGCGCCTGGCCATCCTGGCCGCGAATCCGCGCCAGTCTGCCGGCCAGTGCGTAGAGACGCGCGTTGCCCGGCTCGATCTGCAACGCCTGATCCAGCAAGGCCTCCGCACGATCATGCTGTTGCAGCGAAATCGATGCGGCGATGGCGCCCTTGTAGGCATCGATGCTCTCGGGATCAATGCGCAGAACCCGGTCGTAGATTTCCAGCGTCCGGTCGTACTCCCTGGCATCGCTGTAAAGACGCGCCAGCGCCATGAGCAATCGGGGGTCGTTCGGATTCACTTTCAGCAGCGGATGCAGATACTCGTACGCGAGGGCCAGATCACCCTCTTCCCGGATCACGTCGGCCTGGCGCAGGCGATGCGCGACCTGGAGATTGGCCAGATCCCGCCGCTGCTCGGCGGTCAGGCTCGGCTCATCCAGCAAATCCTCGACCTGCACCTCGAACTCGGCGTCCTGTCGCAGCTTCAGCAACAATGACGCGTATTGCAGCCGGGTGCCCGGATCCGGAACCGCCTGACGAGCCAGTGCCATGCGCATGTAGCGCAGGGCCTCGCCCTCCTCTCCGATCTCCGCGAGCGAGGTCGCCAGCGCGCCCAGCAGTTCCGGCGATTCACCGACCAGCGGCTCAAGCTGGCGCAGTATCTGCGCCGCCTCTTCCGGCCGGCCAAGACGGGCGAAGACCGCGGCCCGCTCCGCCTGGTACCGCACCCACAGCCGTCGCTGCAGATTGTTCATGTAGTCCGTGCGCGACTGCAGCGGCACCTGCTCCAGCAGCTGGAGGCCTTCGTACCAGCGCTGGTTTTCGCTGACCAGCAGCGCCTTGACGTACAGCGCCTCGGCCATCCGCGGATTGGAATCCAGCAGGCCGTCAATCAGCGTGTTGGCCTCGCGCGTCCGCCCCTGTCGCTGATAAAGGCGGGCGAGGTCCAACCGCACCCAGGGTGATTGCGGATCGAGAATCAGGGCTTCTTTCAGCAGGCGCTCGGCCTCCGCGAAATTCTCGACCTCGCTGGCCTCGCTCGCCTGGTCACGCAGGTACTGGGCCTTGAGGGTTCCGAGATTGCCCAACTCCCCCTGCAGGCTCTTCGGCACACGCTCCGCCAGCGCCAGGGCCTCCCGCATGTTGCCCTGCTGCGTCAGCACGCCGATCAGGCCACGCAATGCGTTCACGTTGTCGGGCTGTACCGAGAGAATCGCCCGGAACTCCGCATCGGCCCGATCGAGGTAACCGGCCTCGGCATACAAATCTCCGAGCGAGCTACGCACACTCAGCTCGTTCGGACGCTCCGCGGTCGCCTGCTCGTAAAGCTGGATCGCCAGTTCGGGCTGGCCGGCCGTTCTCGCCGCCTCGGCCTTGCGCACCGTGGTCCAGAAACGGGCGCTGTCCAGCGCCTCGGTCCAGCGATGTCCGCGGCGCCGATCCGCCGCCTTGGCGCGCTCGAGGTATTGCGCGGCCTGCTCGAACTGCTCCTGGCGCAGCAGAATGATGCCGATGCCGCCCAGCGCATCCGGGCTGTTCGGTTCCTCCCGCAGCACTTCCTGGAATTCCGTGTACGCGAGATTGAGATCGCCGGCGTTCAGATTGCGATAAGCCTGCGCAACCAGGTCATCCTCGGTTGTCTCGACGGGGCGATCCAGGGATGCGAGACGTCGTGAAATGTCACTGTCCTGGCCGAAACGGTTCAGGTAGGCGCGGTAGTAGCGCTCGTCGCCGGCCTTGGGGGACAACCACATCAGCGCCTGACGCCAGGCGGAGCGCGCCTGATCTGCGACCACCGCGTTGTCCACCAGTTGCGCGAGATCGCTGATGCCCTGGCGACGCGTTTCCTCGCGGTAGGTCAGATGCTGCGCCAGCGCGAGCTCGTAGACGGGCTGATCCGGGTAGGTCTGGGCCAGCTCGGCCAGCCCCTTGCGGGCCCCGCTCCAGCCATTCGTGGCACCAGCCAGCGTCTGGTAGTACTCCAGGGCGAGCCGGCCGTCGGGTGTGACGTCACCGAATGCTTCCCGGTAGGCCTGCACCGATTCGTCGTACTGGCCGTCCTGGGCCAGCTGGCGCGCCTGATTCAGGCGCTGCTCGTCGATGGTGCTCTGGGCAATCGCTGCCCGCAATTCCCTGGTACCGGAATGGTCAGGATGGGCCGCTTCGAGCTTGTCCAGATACTGCTGCGCGACGCCCGGGCGACCGGCGCGCGCCTCCATGCCACCGAGCCCGGCGAGCGCCGCCGGATTGCTGGGGTCGGACTGCAGCAGTTTCTGCCAGGCTTCCCGTGCGAGATCGAAACGTCCCCGGTTCTCCCAGTAGCGCGCCTGTTCGGCAACGCGCGTTTCCGCCGCGCTCTGGGCGTACGTGGGGCCTACCCACGCCACGGCGATGGCCGCCGCGACTAGCAGTCCCCGAAAATCAACCAGCATGAACGCTCCCACTTCGGTATGAGTCGACCTGATGCATCGATGCGATACCAGCCTTCGAGATGACCTTCGCCGAACAACGACAGCACATGGTCATAGTATGCAGGCACATCGCCGAGCAGCCCCCCACGATCGGCTTCCTCAATCACGGATTGTTGAGCACGAATCGACGTATCATCACCTAAAGCCTTGAGATATGGCAACAAAGCGGCACTGAAACCCACCGGCGCGCCGCCTGAAATGAGCTCCCCGGACTCGACGTTCACCCGCTCCGGCGGGCGGTCGTGATTGACCAGGAAGCGGCGCATGCCACCCAGAACCGACAGCTGGTCTGAATCGGGGGTCATCCCGGCCCAGAGGTAGACGCGAATGGCGTCGTAGCTGCCGATGGCCGGCGCGTCCTCGGTGAACTCAATCCCCTCGGGCCCGTACACGAACCAGTCGGGCACAAACCCCGCGGCGCGCGCGATCTCGGCAGTCAGTCGATTGTGATTCGCCAGCAACGCGGCCCAGGGCCCACCCGGATTGCTTTCCGCCAGATAGCGGAGCTGGAACTCCGGGAGATAACTCGGATTGAGCCGATAGCGCCCACCATCGAGTTCGAATCCGTCCGGGGCCGGCAGCAGCAGACTGACCCCATCCTCGGTACGGATCACCTCGCGTTCCAGCACGTTGGCGAGCACCTCGGTGGCGATGATCTCGTACTGCGGCACATCCCACAGCCTGGAGGCTTCCATCAGGCTGTAGGCGATCCAGAGATCGGCGTCGCTGGCGGGATTCGGGTCGACGACGCCCCAGCTTCCATCATCCTTCTCGCCCCACAGCCAGGCAGGAAGTTGCTTGGTGAGATCGCCCTGCGCGAGGTTGCTTGACGTCCACGACAGGATGCTGGCGAACACGTCGGGACGGTTCGCGACGAGGGCGAAGAACAACCCGTAGGCCTGACTCTCCGACGTCGAGCGCGCACCATCGGTCCGATCGATGACACGCCCGTCGTCCTGCACGAAGTGCCGGTAGAAGGCGTCCCAGCGCGACCAGTCGCGATCCAGCCAGCCACAACCCGCCGTGCAGACGGCTACCGCCATCACACAGGAGAAGGTCGCCCATCGGACCCGGCGCATGAAAATCCGGCCGCCCTACCGCTTTCCTTCGTGGCGTGCGATCGCCATCCGTCGCAGAGCCCGATAAAGCGCGGCCGCGACGATCAGCGCGATGACCAGCATCAACAGCAGCAGGCCCAATGGCTTGGTCGAGAACCAATGTTTCAGCGCCATGAAGAACGGAAGCCGGCCGATCTTGAACTGGTGTCCGAGGCGGTAGTGGTTGATCTCGGACCCGTTCAGCAGCACCAGATCACCCTGTAGGAACTGCCGGTCACCGGCGTCCAGCAGCAGATCCGCCACATGCCGCAGGCGCTCGCTGTTGCCGGCGGTCAGCACGACCACCGCCTTGCCCCCGGAGACCGGTGACTCGAAGCTCATCATCGCGCCCAGGGCATCTCCCGCTTCGAGCAGCACCTGACCCGCGTGATCGATAGCTGCCGACAGATCGTAACCGCGCCAGCGCCCCAGCAGCCGTTCGAAGGGACCGATCACGCGCAGGCGCGCCGTTCCACCAACAAGGCTTAGCGGCATCTCATCCGCCCAGGTCTCCAGCAGCGGCTGATTGCCCGCCCCACCCAGCACGATGACATGCTTGCCCTTGAGCTGGGAGACGTCTGCGCCCTGCACCAGCGACACGCGGGTCGCCGGGTAGCCGGTGGAATTCCCCAGATGCCCCATCAGCGACAAGTACGTGGTGATTTCGTCGTCTGACAGCGAGTTCGGCAGCACCACGGCGGTGGCACTCATGTCCGCGAGTCGGCTGTACGGGAAACCGCCGTTGGCGAACAGCGCCATCTCCGGCAGCGCCGTGTAGTGCGGGAACTTGCTGAAGTCGATGGTCGAACCCGGATCCACGACCCCGCGCAGGTTGTCCAGCACCGAATCGGCGCAGTTACCGAATGCCGCGTTGTCGTAAGCACCCTTGCGACGTTCGAAGTAGTAGTGGAACTGCAACTGATTGCTGCCACTGATCTTGAAGTACGGGATGTGGATATCGGTCTCGTTAACCGATTCAAGCTCGCTGAGGAACGGGATCTGGATGCGGCGCTTGATCTCGCTTTGCGCCGAGCTGCCGTCGGACTGTTTCGACAGCGGAATGGCCTCGACGAACTCATTGTTGATGTTGACGTTCAGCGTCGACTTCGGACCGATCGTGGGCGTGTAACGGTACTTGAGCTCCATCGGTACGCCGTTGGACTCCCAGGCATACAGGTCCGGCGGAACATGGAAGTTCACGCGAATCAGGTCGGGATAGAGGCCACGGACCTCCAACTGGCGGCTGGACACCAGTTCGCCGAACTCCACCGCGCGATCAGTCGGCACCCAGCGCGGCGCGTCATAGGGATCACGCGGCGCGGGTTCCTGAAGATCGCGAATCACCGCCGAGCTACCCGCCAGCGCCTCGGCCCCCAGGCTCAATGCCTTGGCCGCGGTGATCAGTCCCTCCCCGGACGCACCGGAGATGACCAGCAGCTTCGAGGTGTCGTGAGCCGGGTTCTCGACAATGGACACGGAAGAGGCGCCCTCGCTGGGGATGTTCAGCGAACCGACGCGACTGCCGGCCGTGCCGATCACCACCGCATGCCCCTCCGGCAAGTCACCGTTGGTCACGACCGGGAATCTGGCGCCACGGTAGGACGCCTGGGCACCAAACCAGGACGCGACGATGCCGGCGGCCTTCATCTGCTCGATACTGGGCTCGCCGGAAAACACGAACGGCAGCTCCAGGGTGCTTTGATCGCGCCGGTCGAAGAACGGCTGCGGCAACAGGTTGAGTTCGTTGGCCAGGCGCAGCGGCTGCGTGGTCAGCTCCAACGAGCTGGTCTTGCTGATATTCGCCCAGAGCGTCGTGTGCGCGGGATCCTCGCACTCGTACGTGTAGTGGCCGATGAACTGCAACAGAATCGTGTTGTAGCGGACGAACAGGCGGGGATCGATCTCGAAGGAGTACTCGCCGCCGCTCGCGGTCTGCTCGGACAGCGGAATGGTGGTGACCAGTTCGGTGTTCACGAACACGTTGATGTGCGAGAGCTCGAACACCAGCGACGGGGAATGCGCGTAACGCAGCGTCATCTCCGCCCGGGTGATGACCTCGTCATCACGAACCGAGACCGGCAGCGAAATCTCCCCCTGAATCCCGCGCAGACGGATGGAATCCTGAATGCCGCTGAGTTCCTCCAGCGTCAGCGTGCGCGTCACCTGCGGCAACGGTTTGCCTCTGCTAGCGCTTTGTTGCGCGTCGGCGGTCACCGGGTGAAGCGCAGCCAGTGCGCCCAACGCCACGAGCAGGCTGGCCGCGACCGTCGCTCGCCTCAGGAGTTTGGACAGCCACTTCCGCATCCCCGTCACGGAGCGGCCCAAGTACATTTCGATCACGCGATAAACCCCGTAATAGCCGAACGACAGGACTTCGACGAATGCTCGGCCCGGATGATCCACATCCCGCTTGTTGGCCCAAGTCACCCAGGCATCCGCCCGTCCAAAAATACAGTGAAGCAAGTGCTTCTCCTGTTCAATATCGAGCGTGGTGAACTGCACACTCAATGTGTCTCCCGCGGAACGCGTCACCGTGCACTGCCATTCCACATCCGTCTTGGCGGGCAGAACGCGAACGCTGACATCGGACCCCCTCTCCAACTGCAGCGCGCGCTCCACGCGAACGGCACAGCCGCCTTCGGAAATGTCCAGGGTCCGCGCTGACAGCACGGTGCCGTCCGGCAATCGGACCTCCGCCTCCAGATCAGACTCCACGCGGATGGTGCGCCGCACCTGCTTGGACTCCCAGGCCACCGCCAGCGCGGCCCCGATGATGATCAGATTGTAGATCGACCAGGTCATGTTCAGGATCACCGTGTCGATTTCGTGGGTGCTCCAGAAGAACAGGCGGCCGAAGCCGATGATGACCCCGCCCATGTTGGCGGCCACCAAAATCAGGTATGGCACCGCCATCTTCTGATCGAAGTACTCGTTCTCGACGATCCCGCCCTTGGCCGTCACGTTGAACGAACCCAGCTTCGGATTGATGATCGCCAGCAGCGTGGGCGCGGTGATGTAGGAGGCCAGCACCGTTTCGTAGACCTCGGCCCAGAACGAATGACGGAACGGACCCTGCAACCGCGAGTTGGTCATGTTCGCGATCAACAGATGCGGTATTGCGTAGGCGGCGATCATCAGCGCCTGCGCCTGAATGATCTTGGCGTCGAACAACAGGTAAGACAGCGGTGCCGACAGGAACACGATCCGTGGCAACCCGTAGAAGAAATGCAGCATCG
>NZ_CAXFCL010000174.1:0-3987 GCF_964000955.1 uncultured Abyssibacter sp. | reverse complement strand
CGGACTCGTAGTCGTTGCCTTCACGCTCGAGCATGATGGACCAAGGGGATCCGGTTGGTGACCAGCGGATGCCACCGAAGAACGCGGCATCGCCGGCAAACAGGCGACCGAGTTCGAAGTCGCCGACTCCGCTGTTATCGTTTCCGCGGCGCTCGAATCGATCATCGAGTCCTGACAACGGCGTATCGAGATCACTCCGTGAACCCTGGCGCCCCCAGCCCAAACCCAACGTGACATCGAAGTCACCGACTCGCTTCGTCGCAACAAAATACTCGCTGGACAACAGCCCCGTACCGCCCAGGTCCTGAACGCCAACAGCGAACGACGGCCACGTCCAAGTTTCCTCGCTAAGCCTGAATTTGAAGTCAAACGACTTGTCCAGGTACCCATCACGCGAAAAATCGCCGTCCGAATCGGAGTATCGAAACTTGGTGTAGCGAAAGGTGGCTTCAAGCCAGTTGTACGGATGCGCGGTGAGGAACGTGGAATCGTAGGGTCGCGCCGAGGAGAAACCGACCCGAAACGTACCTTCCGGTGCAAAGCGTGCTGTCGGTGTTTGCAACAGGCCGACATTGCCGTAACTGTTCGCGGGTGCCGATGCGTCGTTGGCGAAAGCGGAGGGCACCAGCACCGCAAGAGCCATGGCGAGCCATCCGGCCCGCATGCAAACAGAGCCAATCATGCCGGCACCTTCAACGCTTCGAAGGTGTAGCCAACGCCTTTCTGCCACAGGCGGCCTTCCGTTCGCCGAATACGACCAGCCGCGTCGTGCCAGTAGGTCATCGCAAAGGGTTCGGTGGCACCATCGGATTGGCAGTCGTACCGCGAACGCGTCGTGTCGATCGTCTTTTCATTGACAATGATGGCCGCAGCCACCGATGCCGTGAGGGTGCACTCCACCGGAAAGCTCGCCAGCACTTCCGATCCATCCAACAAGCTGATCGCCAGTGTGTACGTGCCCGGCGGTGCTGGCTGCAAAGCAACGCCCTCCCAGCTCACGAGTGTCTGCTTCGTACCTGCCTGCAACCGCTTGATCCGGCCGTCCGAGGATTGGAGCAACCAGAAATCCCCTCCCGCATACCAGAGATGATCGCCCTCCACATATTCAGCAAGCACCGCAATGGCCGGCAGAAAACCTTCCAGTTGCACGCGCATCTGCGCGTAGGGATAGGCGGCGATTTCCGCTGGTGTGCGCAACGAACTGCCAGGCGACCGGATCGCCGTCACCGCATCACGAATCGCTTCGCTCTGCGGATTGTTGGCGCAACCGCTCAGGTACAAAGGGAAGATGACAAGCGCGGCCATGGCAACGCGCAAGCGTGGGGCGAAACAGGTTGATTTCATGAATAGGTGTTTTAGGAACGTTACGCGACGTCCTGAATGTCTCATCCCGCACCAAGCCGGGCGGGCTGTCCGCGAGGCCATCCCGAGCCACGCGAGCGCGAGGATACCACTGTGCCGCCTGGTCCCTCGATGCGTCCAGCGGCGTGGACCGTGACCCCCGTCCGGGTTGACCGCGGTACCGGCCCGAAATCGCCTCTAGCCGGATGCGTCGCCTGACGCTAGAATTGCGCGCCCTCGGGCGATTAGCTCAGCGGTAGAGCACTGCCTTCACACGGCAGGGGTCACTAGTTCGATCCTAGTATCGCCCACCAATCATCAGACCAGCGCCGCCTCCGGGCGGCGTTGTTCTTTTCCCATCCCGTCGCGTCGTTGTGAAATTGGTGTTACAACGGCCATGCACCATCTTGGACGGGGATTCACGTACGTTGACGCCGGAATTCGATCACTGGATCGGAACGCTTTATCGCGCGGGCGCCACCGTGCGACCGGAGCATTTCCGCCGTCAGGCGCTGGAATCGCTGCGTCAGTGGGTGCCCTACGATTGTGCGTTGTGGGGCACCGGCACGCTGGAGAATCTGCGCTTTCATACGCTGGACAGCATCAACCTGCCCGGCGGTTTCGGGGAAGCGCTGGAACACACCCGCCATCTCAACCCGATCCTGCCGCGTATTCTCGAGCAGCTCGGCAACCCGGTGACGATGGCATCGGTGTACCCGGACGACCAGTTCTACGACTCGCCCCTTTATCAGACGACGTTCAAGCCCTTCGGCATCGAGCGCATTCTCTCGACCGGGCTGACGGACGAACGCGGTGGCCTGTACACCCTGCTCAGCGTCTATCGCCGCGATCGCAGTCGTCCATTCACACCGGAGGAAGTGGTCCTGCACCAGCGCGCGGTCTTCCATCTGGTCAACGCCGCGTCGCATCTGGTGTTCAGCTTCCTGAACCGGAAGCAGAACGATGTCCCGGATGACAGCGCCGCCTGCGTCTGCGATGCCCACGGCGTCTATCACGAGGTGCAGTCCGACTTCCTCGATCTGACGGAACAGTACTTTCCCGAGGCGCCACGCGGCCGGCTGCCCTTTTCCGTCGAAGTTCTGGAAGACGACGAGCAGGCGCTGAACGGCCTGTCGATCCGCGTCCGCCGGCTCGGAGAGCTCTACGTCGTCAGAATCTGGCCCAGTGGCCCGCTGGATGAACTGACCGCCCGTGAGCGCGAGGTCGTAGAAGCCGTGTCACGCGGCCTGACATTCAAGGAAGCCGCGCGCCGCCTAGGCGTCGCGCCGTCGACCGTCTCCAATCATCTTTACCGCGTCTACCAGAAACTCGGCGTTCACTCCCGTTCCGCACTGGCCAAGCTGGTACACGAGCAGGACGGCTCATAGACTGCGACCTTTCCGCAGGGTTCTGCATCACTGAAGTAGGTGCGACCACTGCCACCTTCGATGTTCATCGGCAACCGCCGATCCGGGGAACGAGGAATACAGTCTTGAAGAGATTTCTGATCGGAATGGCCGCCGCGGGTGTCGTCGGTTCCGTCAACGCCGCCGAATTGCTGGACGCCTACGCGCTCGCGACGAGGAACGACCCGCAGTTGCAGGCCGCCGCCGCGGACCGCGATGCCCTGATCGAGGCCAAACCCCAGGCGCGATCCGCCATCCTGCCCCAGCTCAGCCTGAGCGGGCAGATTGCCCGCAACCGGCGCCAGCAGACGGTTCAGGGGCAGGAGCAGCCCACCAACATCACCACCGATGCGCAAGCCCAGTTAACGCTGAACCAGGCAGTCTTCGACTGGACGGCGTTTCGCCGCCTGAAGCAGGCCGATGAACAGATCGCAGCCGCGCAGGCCGGCTATCTGGCCGAAGAGCAGACGCTGGTGCTACGCGTGGCCGAAGCCTACTTCGATGCCGTGGCCGCCGCGGACGCGCTGGAGTTTGCCGTTGCCGAAAAGCGCGCGGTCTCCCGCCAGCTCGAACAGGCGCAGAAGCGATTCGAGGTCGGCTTGTCGGCCATCACCGATGTCCAGGAGGCGCAGGCGCGCTACGACCTGACGGTGGCCCAGGAAATTGACGCAAACCGTCAGTTGCGCACCGCGCAGGAAGCGCTGCGCGAAGTCACCGGCACCTATCCGACCAACCTGCCCGGCCTGCGCAGCGATATCCCGCTGGTCCCGCCCACACCGGACAATCCGGATCTGTGGGTCGAGCGTGCGATCAACAATAATCTGGAGCTGGCTGCCGCGTTGCTGAACGTCGACATCGCCCAGTTCGAAATCCGGGCACAGGAAGGCGCCCGCCTGCCGACGCTGGGACTGCAGGCCAGCACGGGGTATTCGGATTTCGGTGGCGCCTTCGGATCGGAAACCGAAAGCGCCAGCATCGGCCTGCTGCTCGATGTTCCGCTGTCCACCGGCGGACTGACCTCGTCGCGCATTCGTGAATCGCGGTCACGCTATGTCCAGCAGACCGCACTCGCGGAACAAACCAAGCGCTCCGTCGAACGCCAAGCCCGTGATGCCTACGATGGCGTGCTGGCCGGCATCAGTCGAGTCAAGGCGCTGCGCCAGGCGGTTAAATCCAGCCAGACGGCACTGGAAGCCAGCGAAGCCGGTTATCGCGTCGGCACGCGAACCAGCGTGGATGT
>NZ_CAXFCL010000173.1:0-44618 GCF_964000955.1 uncultured Abyssibacter sp. | reverse complement strand
TGCCCATGTCGGCCGGGTTTTCGGTGAACTCGTAAAGCCCCTGGTTGCCGGCCGGATAGTTGCCACTTTCCAGCGGCAGCCCCGGACCGGGACCGGCGATGTTGTAGAGACCGTTGTTCTTGTACTCGATGGTCTCGATGACCGATCCGTTGTGCTGCACGGACTGGGCGAAGTTGAACGCACCGTGGCAATGGAAACATTCCAGTCGCTCGGAAAAGAACAGCTCGCGACCGCGTTGCGCCGAGGCGGACAACGGCTCGGGGTCGACGCTGCGCTCGGAACGGTCAAAGGCCGAATCGCCGGAGATGAGCGTCGCCGCGAAGCTCGCCAGGGCCTTGGCCACGTTGTCGACCGTGAACGGATCCTGCGCGTCGCCATAAGCCGCGGCGAACAGGGACGGGTAGTCCGCATCCAGACGCAGCCGGTCGAGAATCTCGTCCTCGTGATTGGCCCAGCCCAGCTCGATGACATCCTCGTTGAACAGCACCGCCACGGCCTGCTGCCGCAGGTCGGTAAGCGTCGGGTTCGCCCAGTTCTGCCTGGCGTTGTAGACCACGTTGGTCAGGCTCATGGCATTGCGGTTGTGCACATCGCCCGTCGGTCCGACGGACGTGACGCGGCGATCGGTGAACGCATGGCGCTGCTCGTGACAACTGGCGCAGGAGCCGACCTGGTTGACCGAGATGCGCTGGTCGTAGAACAACCGGTGCCCCAACGCGACCTTCTCGACGGTCATCGGGTTGTCCGCCGGAATCCTCGGTTGCGGAAAATGCGCCGGCAGATCGAACACGAACGCCGCGGCGGCGGGAGCATCATCGCCCCCGCCACCACAGCCACCGAACAGCACACCCAGCGCCAGCAGCGCCGCTTTGCCCGGACGCCGCATCACTGGAACAGGCTGGGGGTGCCGGCCGGCACCGTCGAACCGTTCAACGAATAGCTCAGGCCGTACTTGGGCATGATCGTTTCGCATTCCGGATCGTCGATGAAGCTCATGCAGCCCGCGGCCGTGCCTTCGGTGTTGGTCCGGATGTCGACTTCATCGAGCACCCGCGCCGGATCAACCGACACCGTCGGCGTGTACTGCGCACTGGCACCCAGCGCAAAGCAGTACGTCGGCGTGTTCGGGGCGCCGCAAGGCTCGCTCGGCGGCTCGGTGGCCGAGGCGCTGTCACAGCCGGTGCTGCCCAGATGCAGGTTGAAGCGATTGTTCACGCCGCTCGGGTCGCCGAAGCCGTCGAAACGGACGAACTTGCGACCGCCCTTCCAGTTCCAGTTCATCGCCGGCAGATTCAGCGGGCTGGGCGTGTCGCCGGCGGTGGGGTCACTGTGGTTCAAGTCGAACGGCACGCCGAGGGTGAAGCACAGCTCGGTGTAGTCGTCTTCCGGCACCGTGCCGGTGACGGTGAAGTTGCTCGCCGGTTCGGCATCCCCAGTGTCGCAGCCCGACACGAAGCCCAGCAGCGAAACGTTGTGCGTCTCGCCCTGGTACTGAAGGCCATCGCCGCGGTCATCCAGCAGGATCGGTGTCGCGTCGCCGCTCGCGGTCCGCAGGTGGAAATCGCTGGCGTACCAGCGGTACTCGACCAGTTGGTAATCCACGACCGGATCGCCGACGCTGGCCAGGTACTGACCATTGCAGGCCGGCGCCTGACCGGCGACCGTCGGCTCGAACGTGACCGTCACGGCCTTGGTGGACATGCCATCACCGTCATCGTCGCTGCAAGCGACCAGCACGAGCGCGGCCATGGCCGCCGCGAAGCATTTCGTAGTCCGCATATCCCTAATTCCCTTGGGTTGGTCCCGTGATGACGGGACGCAATCAGAAGTCGTAGGCGAGCCCGACACGGATCGATGGGTCCTGTGTCTGCTCGCCGTAAAGCGCATCGATGACCGGCCACTGCCCGAGGGCGCGAATGACCAGCTCCTCCGTCGCCCGCAGGGCAATGCCCGCGCTAGCGAGGACGAGCGTGCCGCCGGAATCCGGATCGGACTCCCCATCGAAGCGATTGCGCTGGGCATGGCGGCCGTCCAGGCTGCCGACCAGCGCGAATTTCGGAGTGAGGGCGTACTGACTCAACAGGCTTCCGACCACGGCGTGGCCGGGTTCGAACCCCTGCTCGCCGTCACCGAACAGATAGGCCTGCAACGAGGCCGTCGCGAACCACGGGAACCGGTGCCAGGCGTACCAGCCACCGAACCGCCCGGCCGGCGCACCGGCATCGGGCTGCACATCGATGTCCAGCGGAGCGCCGGAACCATCCCGTACCGTCTCCGCCGTCGGCAGGCGCAGGCCCAGGCTGACACCCGCCAGCCGGCGACCCGACATCGGCCCCTGCTTCCACAACCGGTAGCGGGCCGACAGATCGACATCGCCAAGACCGCTGGCGCTTTGCCGGTCCAGATTGCTCTGCGTCAGCGTCTTGTCGACGAAGGGCAGCTGCACCGCGGCGGTCAGACGCTCACCGAAGCTGTAGGCCGCACCCAGGGTGTAGCGTGTCTCCTCGGTTTCGGAGCGGTTCGCCCCCGCACCCTGGGTTTCGGTACGCCACAAGGCGTCCACACCCAGCCGAAGTCGACCGGAGAAGCCCTTTTCCTGACCCATCAGGGTGATGGTGGGGTCCCCGCATTTGCAGGTGGAACAAGCCAGCACGGCTTGTGGCGCCGCCACGGCGGCAAGCAGGCCGACAGACACGGCCAGCCGGACAATGGACATCATGGAATTCCTGCGTTGAGGCCGCGGACGCGACCAACGTGTTCGCTATCGAATCAGAACGCGCAGGAGAGAGCGGGCGGAGCCCTGGACTGGTAGGGCCGCAACATGGCCACCGACAGACGCCGGAGTCGCGGGAACGATATTGCGGTGGCCGAGCGTCGCTGCAGTGCGAACACGCACACAGCGCCGGCCATGAGTGCGGAGGCCACCGCCGCGACGGTCAGACACAGCGGGCAACCTTCGGCCAGCCGCTGGCCGTGATCCTGGGCACCGGAATCCAGCTGGGGCGAAACCTCTCGCAGCTTGGCGAGAAACTCCGGGGAACCGGTGCCGCAGAAGGCATACAGACGCGCATCACCATTGTCCCGCGCCCAACTGCTGGCATGCAGCATCGGCAGGAAGAGCTGCGACAGAATGGCCAGCACGGCGAGCGTGGCGGCCAAACGGCGGTGACGCATCATCATCTCTTCAGTCTAGCATTCGGGCGCACGATGGGATTGACCTGGGAGGCGCGATTTTTCCCGTCACGACGCCGGTTCAGCTATCCACGAAGGCGCGCTCGAACACGTAGTCGCCCGGCACGCCCTGACGCGGCGAACCCTCGAAACCAGTGGCGTCCAGCCGCTGGCGGACATCCTTCAGCATCGCCATGCTGCCGCAGATCATCACGCGGTCGCTTTGCGCGTTGAGTTGCGGCAAGCCCAGATCACGGGCGAGCTGACCGTTGTCGATGGCGGTGGTCAGGCGGCCGGCATGCTCGAACGGTTCGCGGGAAACTATCGGGTAGTACAGCAGGTGTCCGCGGACCATCTCGCCCATCAGTTCGTCTTCGGGCAACGCCCGCTCAAGCAGGTCGCGGTAGGCCAGATCCTGCACACGGCGCACGCCGTGGACGACGATGATGCGCTCGAAGCGGTCGTAGACCTCCGGATCACGGATCAGGCTCAGAAACGGCGCGAGCCCGGTGCCGGTCGCGAGCATGTACAGGTTCTCGCCGTCACGCAGATCGTCCAGCACGAGGGTGCCGACCGGCTTTCTGGACACCAGCACCGAATCGCCGGGCTGGATGGCCTGAAGCCGCGACGTCAGCGGCCCGTCCGGCACCTTGATGCTGAAGAACTCCAGATGGTCGTCATAGTTCGGGCTGGCGATGCTGTAGGCGCGCATCAGCGGCCTGCCCTCGACCATCAGGCCGATCATGATGAACTGGCCGCTGCGAAAACGCAGACCGGAACGTCGCGTCGTGCGGAAGCTGAACAGGCGGTCGGTCCAGTGGTGGACCTCCAGCACCGTCTCCTCCGTGGGACCCGTCTCGGACCGGGGTGGACGCGCCTTCACGCGTTCTGGGCTGACTTGCTCGACGGATTCGACGACCGCTGCTGATGACGTCACCGTTGTGCTCCTGAAACATCACGACCGGAACCCAACTTTCGCGCGAGTCAAACGGCCGCCCGTTGATTCACATCAAGCAAACGGCGTGTTCAGCAACACAAGCGTCCACGCCAGGATCAGCCTGTGTGGCCACCCGGCTCCGGTGAACCCGCCAGCTCCGGCGTATCCACCCACACCAGGCTCACCAGCACCGGCACGAGGAACAGCGCGATGAAGGTGGTGATGAGCACCGCCCAGGCCAGCGACGTGGCCATCGGAATCAGCACCTGCGCCTGGGTGGAGCGTTCCATCAGCAGGGTCGACAGACCGACAAAGGTCGTCAGCGTCGTCAGCACGATCGGGCGGAAGCGCAGCACGCCGGCGGTGCGAATCGCCTCGTCACGGCTCATGCCCTCTCGCCGGGCGCGATTGATGTAGTCGATCAGCACCACCGAATCGTTCACGCAGACACCCAGCGCCGCGACGATACCGGCGAAGGACAGCATGCTCAGCGTCAGCCCGAACACGAAGTGGGCGAAGATCGCGCCGACGACGGCGAACGGCAGCACGCCGAACACGACCAGGGTCTGCACGTAGGAGCGGAACAGGATGGAGATCGCGCAGAACACGAGCAGGATGGCGGCGCCGCCGTACATCACCAATCCGCGGATCACGTCACCCTGCTCCTGCTGGGCGCCGATGAAACCCCAGTGCAGTCCCGGGTACTCCCGCAACAGTTCCGGCAGGTAGTTCAGCTTCAGGTCGTCGAGGATCCGGTAGGTGTTGCCCTCGTCGCGATTGACGTTGGCGGTGACGATGTTGGTCCGCCGCTGATTGACCCGCGTGACACTGGTGCTGGTCTTCTCCGACTTGAGGATCGCGGCGTTCGCCAGCGGGATCGCGACCCCGTCGCGGGTGCGGACCTGCATGGCTTCCAGCGCGCTCTCCGAACGGCGACTCTCCGCGTCGTAGCGAATGACGACCGGCACTTCCTCGCGTCCACGCTGGATGGTCTGCACGGTCTCACCGAGAAAGCCCTGACGCACCTGGCGAGCAAGATCCAGGCTGGTCAGCCCCAAGGCCTGCGCCTCGTTACGCAGCGAGAACTGGATCTCGTCACGGGGCGGCCGCTCCGAATCACTGACCTCGTGCACGCCAGGGTAGCGAGCCAGACGCTCCTTGAGCGCGGCCGCCGCCGCCGCGAGGATCTCATCGTCCCGCGAGGACAGTGCGATCTCGATATCCGCACCCGGCTGGTTCAGCGAATAGTCGAAGTTGATCGACGTGACATAGGGCACGCCCTCGACCGCCTCGCGCCAGTGCTCGATCAGCGTCGGGGTGTCGACCTTGCGATGTTCGGAGGGCGCGAGTTCCACGAACAGCTGCGCCGCGTTGGTGCCCTCGCGGACGCGGATGCCCAGACCATCGGAGGCCTCGCCGATGGAGCGCATCAGATGACGAATCGTCGGTTCGCTGTCGAGGCCCGCGCCATTGTCCACGCGGTCCGCTACCGACCGCAGCCGGGATTCCACCTCGCGCACCGCGGCCTCGGTCTCGGTAACCGGAACGCCACCCTGGAGCGTGATGTCGACGATCACGGAATCCGCGGCAACCAGCGGGAAGAACACGATCTTCACCTTGCCGCCAATCAGCAACCCCAGCGTCAGCACCATGATGCCGACGAAGCCGGCGAGCGTGGCCCAGCGCCAGGTCAGCGCCTTGAGCAGCGCCGGCTGATACACCTCGCTGGCAAATCGGGAGAGGCTGTCGGCCACCATCTGCTGAACGCGCTTGAGCCACGCCAGTCCACGCGCGTCACGCCGCTCGGGCTTCAGCCCGGACAAGTGCTCCGGCAGGCACAGCATCGACTCGAACAGCGAGACCACGTACGCGATCACGACAATCATCGGCACGAACGCCCAGATCTGCGCCTGCACGCCCGGCAGGAACATCAGCGGCGCGAAGGTCAGGATATTGGTCAGTACCGCGACGATGATCGGCCAGAACACGCGCCGGGTCCCGACGATCGCGGCCTCCGGCCCGGGCAGCCCGCGTTGATGCTCGACGAAGATCGCCTCGCCAACGACGATGCCGTCATCCACCAGCGTGCCCAGCACGAGCAGGAAGCCGAACAGCGTGACCATGTTCAGGGACACGCCCAGCATGTACATGCCCAGCAGCGTGCCCATGAACGTGAGCACGATGCCGCCGGTGACCCAGAAACCGACCCGCGGCCGCATGAACAGCATCAGCGCCAGGAAGACCAGGCACATGCCCTGGAGGCCGTTGCGCACCAGCGTGTCCACCCGGCTGCGGTAGAGATTGGAGAAATCGCGCCACAGCGCCACCTGGATGCCTTCCGGCAGCTGTGGCCGCAGTTCGGCGGCGTACTCCTTCACCGCGTCGGTGACTTCGACGATGTCCTGATCGCCGACCCGGAAGACCTGGACGGTGACCGCCGGCTGCCCGTCGAAACGGACCGAGCGATCCGTGTCGGCGAACCCGTCGGTCACCTTGGCGACATCGCCGACCACGACCCGGCTGCCGTCGGGCCCGGCCACCAGTTCGATGCCGGACAGCTCCTCGGCGGTTCGCGCCTTGGAGTTGGTTCGCAGCAGCACGCCGCCGGTTGATGTGTGCAGCTCGCCGGCGGGAACGTCCAGCGACGAACGGCGAATCATCTCGGCGACCAGATCAAAGCTGATGCCGTACTCGGTCATCGCCGCTTCCGACAACTCGATCGCGATCTCGTCGGCCCGCACGTTGGCGAGCTTGGCGCGGGTCACCGGCGACAGCGACAGGACCTCGTCACGGACACGGGTGCCCAGGGTCTTCAGCGTGCGCTCATCCACCGCGCCATAGACGGTCAGATAAATCGCGGGCATCTCCAGCAACAGCTCGGTGACATGCGGCGACTCCGCCCCCTCCGGCAGATCGACCACGCCCTTGACCCGGCTGTCGATCGCCTCCATCACCGGTCGCACATCCATCTTCGGATCGATTTCGGCGACGACGATCCCCACGCCCTCCAGGCCCAGCGAGACCGTGCGATCGACACCGTTGACCTCGGTGATCGCGTTTTCCAGGGGAATGAGCAGACCTGACTGGATCTCGTCGGGACCGGCGCCCGGATACGCCACCGTGACCTGCACGCGCTGCAGCTTGATGGCGGGGATGACCTCGCGTTGCAGGTTGGGCGCCGCCCACAGGCCACCCACCAGCAGCAGCAGGGTCAGCAGTTGCGCCGGGACCCTGTGCCGGACAAACCAGGCGATCACGGCGTGGTGGCCGTTCGCGTCGTCACGATCATGCCTTCCACCGGATATTCCGGAGGCCGCACGATGACCTGTTCACCGTTCTCCAATCCCCCGCCCACGACAACCCGCTCATCATCCCGGAATACGACGTCGACATCACGAACACGCAGCCGTGAGTCCCCGTCCACGAGATAAAGCCGATTGTCCGGCAGCAACGCGGCACGCGGCAGCGAGAAGACGTCGTCGAACCCCGCGCCCTCGATCCTCGCGTTGACGAACTGGCCAGGCGCCAGATCGTCGAGCGCCTGATCCGGATTCACCTCGGCGATGGCATAGGCCAGCCGCGTGCGCAGATCGAACGTCGATTCCACGCGGGTGATCCCGGCGGACCAGGTCCGTGCGCGACCATTGCTGTTGGCGGTGAGCTTGACTGGCAGGGGCTCCTCCAGCGGCCCGCCCAGACCCTCGATACCGAGCAACTGGCGCTGCTTGTCGGTCAGCGGCAGGCGCACTTCCAGCTCGTCGGCGGGGAATACCTTGGCGATGGGGCGCCCCGGGGACACGAACTGCCCGAGCCCGATCGCCACGCCCTGCACGCGCCCCCGATACGGCGGCGCCTGGACTTCCGAGCGTGCCACCGTCAGCTCGGCCCGGCGCACATCGGCCTGCGCGGTGGCCAGCGCGGCGCGTGCCTCGTTGAGCTGGGGTTCGCGGCGCGCAAGCGGCGGGGGCTCGCCCTGCCCGTAGCGATTCCATTCCCGGACCGACTGCTCGGCCTCGACCTCGACCTGAGCGAGGGCCCGCTCGGCCTGCGCGACCCGGGCACGCGCCTGATCAAGCAACAACTGGTAATCCCGCGCGTCGACGCGCAGCAGCGGCTGCGAAGGCTGCAATACGCCGCCGGGCACGAAGTTGTCCGCCATCCAGATCACACGACCGGAAACCTCCGGGGCGATCTCGGTGTCGCCGGTGGCGCGCACGGTGGCCTGGACCTCCACCGGAATCACCAGGGATTCCGACTCGGCGATCACGACCGACACCAGCGGCGGAGGCGCCAGCGCCTCCTCGGGTTCGGCCGGCTTGCGGCTCTTGATCAGGATCACGGCGGCGACAACGCACACCGCGAGAATCAGCACCGCGACCAGTGCCTGGCGCTTCCAGGATGGCGTGGAATCAGCGGCATCCGCGCCGGACGACGTGGTTGCTTCCGTGTTCATAGCGGTCCCCAATTCAGTGCCGCGGACGAAGACAGCACGCAGGCGTCGACGCCCCCGATATCCGACCGTTCACCACAGGCGTCGACACCGGTGTACGCGACAGGTGTACCCGGCGACTCCGCGGGCTCAACCGGATCATCGGCCTCGACCGCTTCAACCGACTCGGCGGTCTCCCCGACGTCATCCGCATCATTCGATGCGGCCTCCCCGGGGGCCTCGGCCGCGTCGCCCGGCTTGAGCGTTTGCGCCGGCTCGGAAACCTCGACGGGTTCGGTCGGCTCTTCCTGCGATTCATCGGCCTCGACCAGATCTGCGGATTCAGCCGCCGAGTCCACCACCTCGACCGCGTCTCCGTCAGCCACGGTCTCGGCCGGTTCCAGATCTGCATCCGCCTGCCCGTCCTGTTGGACCGGCGTTTCCAGCGCAACGGGCTCCGGCGCAAGCACGTCCTCCGAGTTCTCGGGTTCGGTGATTTCGCTCGAATCCATGGGCGCCTCCAACGCAGCCTCCTCCGTCGGATCGACGGACGCCACGGGTTCGGTGATTTCGCTCGAATCCATGGGCGCCTCCGACACGGCCTCCTCCGTCGAGTCGACGGACGCCACGGGCTCGGACACTTCAACCGGTTCGGCGGGTTCGGCCGAATCGAATGCGCCCTCGTCCTCAAGAATGGGCGCGGCCCCCAGCGCCACATAAAGCGCCAGCCGGTTCTTCAGCCGCGCCATGTCGATATCCATCAGCTCGCGCCGCGCCTGCAAGGTGTTCGCGCGGGCGGTCAGCAGCGTGCGCGCATCCACCGAGCCCCGCTGGAAACGTTCCTCGATGTCACGTTGTCCGTCCTCGATAAGCTGCAACGTCTCGCGCAGCCGCAGGCTCTGCTCGCCCAGTGCCTGATCGGCCGACAGCGCATCCTCCACCTCGCGAAACGCCGTCAGCACCTTGCCCTGGTAGGAATGGATGGCCTCGATCAGAAAGGCGCGCTGCGCGGCGATGCCGGCGCGGATCTTCCCCCCGGCCAGCAAGGGCTGAAACACGCCTCCACCCAGCGACCAGATGAAGGAATCGTCGTCGAACAACAGGTCACGATACTTGGCCTGCGACGCACCGGATGCAGAGATCGAGAAACGCGGCAGCAGGTTCTTCTTGGCCGAGCGAAGCTTGTCGTCGGCCGCTCTCAGACGCAGTTCGGCGGCGCGGACATCCGGACGCTGCTCCAGCAGCTCAGAGGGGACACCCGTCTCCGGCAGTGACGGCAGCGATGGCAGCACCTCACCCGCCTCGATGGCTCCCGACGGGTACCGGCCGAGCAGCACTTCGAGCTCGCGGGCCGCCTTGTCGACCTCCATCTCCGCCGCCTGCAGGGCGGCCGCTTCCCGCGCCTCGATCACCCTTGCCTGCTGCAACTCCGCGGCGGTGGTCAGGCCGGCGTCGTAGCGCTCCTTGATCATCACCGCCTGATCGCCACGCAGCTCGGCCATGCTTTGCAGCAGCTCGGCCCGTGCCCTCGATTCCGCCAGCTCGTACCAGCGCAACACGGCCTGGGCAGCCAGCGAGTGCTTGGCGGCCACGAGGTCCAGCGACGCGGCGCGGATTTCGCCTTCCACCGCGTTGCCGGCGTCGAGCACGCGGCTCCAGACATCCAGCTCCCAGCTGATACCCAGCCCCAGCTTGAGCCGGGACACATGCACCCGCTCGGGGATCACGTTGGAATCGCCCAGGAAGTCGTTAATGACCTTCTGGCGACCCGCCGTGGCTTGCAGATCAACGGTGGGGCGGGCACCCGCGACCTCGATCTCCGCCAGCGCGGCGTTGCCGTCGCGCTTCGCGATCGCGCCAAGCAGGTTGTTGTTCTGCGTCCAGGCTTCGACCACGATCGACGTCAACTGCGGGTCATCGAAATCGGCCAGCCAGCCAGCCTCGCTGACCAGGCTGCCACTCGGCTCGGTCGTCCACTGCTCGGGAATCTCGGGCAGCAGCTCGGTGCTCTCCTCGGGCAGCTCGTGCTGGAAGATGGCGCACCCGGAGGCCAGCGTCGCAGCCATCACGACTGCGAACCACGAGGATGGCCGCTGACCATGAGCCAGCGACCTCCTCGGATCAGGCGGACCGTTCATTCGCATCGTCAACAAGAGGCGATTAAGGCCGGATGTCCGCCATTGCGAAGCGTGGATTGGTAATCCCCAATCCGTTCACGGCCCAGTTGGCCCAGGTGTTGTCGATGGCCCCGTTGCCGGCATCCGCCGCGGTGTCCGGCACCTGCACATAGGTCACGACTCCATGGGTCGGCGTCGGATTGACCGAACCCAGTGCAGTCAGTCCGCCCAGATTGCCCAGTTCGTAGGATGTCTCGGCATAGGCCGGCAGATCGAAGCAGACGCTCTCCGCCTGGAGACCCAGCTGATCGGTCACGACATGCGCCTGTACGGTGAACGTGGTCCCGTCACCGGACTGGCTGACATCCTGGGTCAGATCGGCGTTGCTGTCGGCGGTCGAGGACAGGTCGACCGTGACATTCGCGGTACTCGGACCGGCCACGTCGCAATCCTGGAACACGATATTGCCCGTCGCCCGCACCGGTTCGTTGAAGCGGAACACGAAGTTCGTGCCGTCGTAGAACGCCAGCGACATCAGCGGCGGGGTCTGGTCGCGCAGCAGCACGAAGGCCCGCGTGTCCGCATCCGGGGCGTTGGCGTCCATGTCCTCGATGGCACCGGTCAGCGCGATCTCGGCGTCACCGTCACGAGCGTCGGCCTGGAGCGTGAAGATGTCATCGACATCGAAGGCCGCGACGTTGCTGGTGGTGCCGTCCTCGCCGACCAGACCGTTGAGCGCGGTCAGATTCGACAGCGTCGCGCTGACGTTCGTCGTGACCGGCGCGCCGATCGGAGCGATCTGCTCGGTCACGGCGATGCCGATACGCGGTGACGTCTGGAGGAAGGCGGCGGTGCCGTCGGCGTCACCGACCGCCGCGGTCGTGCCCAGCGTGCCGGCGAAGGTCTCCAGCAAGGCGTTGGACAGACCCTGAAGCTCGTCGGGACCCTTCCAGTCGTCGTTCGCGAAACCGGCCTCGGCGTCATTGACGTCAGCGGCCTGCGGCGTGATCGAGTACAGCACGGTGGACGCGGTGTCCGGACCGTTGTCGACGATGGCGCTGCCCGATCCACCCGTGGTGCCTTCACCCTGCGCGCCGGCGATCAACTCATCGAACAGTTGCAATGACACGGTCGGCGGCGAGACATCGAGCATCGCCATGGTCGCCGCGCCACCAACCGCTCCACCCGGCGCACGGGAGGTGATCGTCAGCACGTCGCCCGGCTGCGGTTCGTCACCACGCGGAGCGATGATCAGGTCGAAGCTGCTCGCCCCACCGTCATCGATGACGTAGGTCAGCGCGCCGAACGACGTCGGACCGTTATTGGCCGGCACGCCGGAACCCGTGTAGACCGGGAAGAACAGCACGTCCAGCGGCTGGTTGGTCCGCTCCAGCCTGACCAGATAGTCAGCCGCATTCGGACTGGTGGCGATCGAAACGCGGGCCACACCGGTGAACACCGTCCGCGTGGATGTCTCGATGGCGTCCAGCAGGTCGTTCAGCGGTGCGTCAGCCTCCGGCGCATTGAGCTGTTCCAGCCCGTCCGTCTGGCCCAGGGCCGTGGCGTAACCGATGGCTGCGCCGTTGGGCTCACGGGCCACGCGGATGTCCTCGCTGTCCGCGGCGACCGTATCGAGCATCGCCGATGTCGTCAGATGGGCGCCATCGGTCGGGAACAGCGTGGTCGCGGCCTGCCCGGTGATCACAGGCGCCTCCGCCGTGGCATCCGCCGGTGTGAACGTGGTGAATGCCAGCACCAGATACTGACTGGTGCCGTTGATGCTGTCGTAGGCCACCTCGGGGCTTTCGACGACCACGTTACCCGCCGGATCAGCCAGCGCTTCGCGCGCCAGCAGCACGTCCACGGGAGTGGACTGCGGGATCGGATTCATCACCGTGACCGTCAGCGTATCGCCCATCAGCGACACCGAGGCGATGTCGGCGAGGTACTGCTCATCGCCTGCGCCCACCTCGACGATCACGTCGGCGGCATCGAAGCCGGCCTGCAAGCTCTCGTTGAACCGTATGACGAAGCCGTTGGCGCCGGTTCCGTCGATGCGCGACTCCAGCGGAGCCGGGTCCACGGTTTCATCGACCACGCCTTCGGTGGTCTCGACGAACGGCGCCTGATCATCCGCGGCCCCGCCCGTGGCGAGGAACAGCGTGAAGAACTGCGCGTTGGCACCGGTGAAGCCGTCGTAGGCGATGTTGTCGTTCAGATCGATGCTGTTGCCGACGACATCCAGCAACTGTCCCTGCGGCATGCGCACGGTGACCTGGCTGCCCGCGGGCAACGCGTCGCTCAGCGTGATCTCCAGCGTGGTGTCGCCGACCAGTTCCGTGGTCAGCACGCTGGCAACGCCGGCATCGAGTTCCACGGTCACGTCACCGGGTTCGATGATGTCCTGCATGGCCTCGCTGAACTGGACCACCAGCGGTGCCGCGGCCAGGCCGGTCACCGAGGCATCCAGCTCGGCCGGGCTGCGCAGCGGATCAAGCACGCCATCGACTCCGTCGACCATCGGTGCGCCAGTATCGGGCACCGCGGCAGTGCGATAGCTCAGCACCAGGTAGGCGCTGTCACCGCTCAAACCGTCATAGGCCACCTCGGCTCCGAGCACCGCCACATTGCCGGCGGTATCGAGCAACGCCTCACGCGCCAGCCAGACCTCGACGAGCTGTCCACTCGCGATCGGGCCGGCCGTCTCGACACTCACGGTGTCACCGGAGATGCCAGCCGACGCCACGGTCATCGAGGCCTGATCGCCGGACTCGCCAACCAGCACGATCACGTCGCCGGTGTCGAGCACGGGCTGCAGCGCCTCGTTGAACACGATGGCGAAGCCATTGGGGGCGGCACCATCGATCCGGCTTTCCAGCGGAGCGGGTGTCACACCCTCGTCAACCACGCCGTCGGTGGATTCCACGAACGGCGGCTCCTCGTCGGCAGCCTCGCCGGTGGTGAGGAACAGCGTGAACAGCGTGGCTTCCGGACCGGTGAAGCCGTCATAGGCCAGCGCGTCGCTCAGCGCGATGCCGTTGCCCGAGAGATCCAGCAGTTCCGTGCGCGCGATCAGCACGGTGACATCGCCGCTGTCGGGCAACGCCTCGTCCAGCACGATCTGCAGTTCGTTGCCGCCGATCAGTTCAACGGTGCTGACGGCCACGGCGCCACCCTCGACCTGCACCGCGACATCACCGGGTTCGACGATGTCCTGCATGGTTTCGCTGAACACCACGGTCAGCGGTGCGGCCGCCAGCCCGGTGATCACGTCGTCCAGTTCCGCGGGGCGGGTGGACGGATCGGCCACGCCGGTGACGCTGGCTGCGGTCGGCGCCTCGGTATCCGGCGCGCCGGCCGTGCGATAGCTCAGCACCAATTCGGCACTCGACCCGCTGAAGCTGTCGTAGGCGACCTCGTCGCTGAGCACCGCGACGTTGCCCGAGGTGTCGCGCAGCGCATCACGGTTCAGTCGCAGTTCAACCTGTTCACCCGGACCGATCGCGGCCGCGGTCTCGACCGTGACCGTCGCGGCGGACACCGTGGCCGTCGCCACGGCAACCGTCGTCTGGCTGCCGGACGGCCCAACGAGCACGGTGACGTCGCTGGCATCCAGCCCAGCCTGCAAGGTCTCGTTGAAGCGGATCACGAAGCCGCCCGCACCGGTCCCGTCGATCCCTGAGGCCAGCGGCGCCGGGCTCACGGCGGGATCGATCACGCCGTCGGTGGATTCCACGAAGGGCGCCTGCTCATCGTCGGCACCGGTGGTGGCGAGGAACAGGGTGAAGAACTCGGCGCTCGCGCCGGTGAAACCGTCGTAGGCCAGATCGTCGCTGAGCACGATGCCGTTGCCTTCGGCATCCTGCAGCTCGCCGCGATCGATGCGCACCGTGACCTCGCTGCCAGCTGGCAACGGCTCGTCCAGCGCGATCTGCAACTGACTCTCGCCGACCAGCTCAGTGGTCAGCACGCTGGCGAAACCGGTATCCAGCTCGACGGTGACGTCACCCGGTTCGACGATGTCCTTCAGCGCCTCGCTGAAGCTAATGACAATCGGGGCGGAGACCACACCGGTCACGGCATCATCCAGCGTCGCCGGGCTCATGGCCGGGTCGGCCACACCGGCGACACCCAGGGCGCGCGGCGGCGAGAGGTCGGGCGAGCTGAAGCTGCGGTAGTCCAGCACCAGATAGGCGTTGTCACCGCTCAGACCGTCGTAGGCGACCTCCGCCGACGGCGCGGCGATGTTGCCGGCGCTGTCCAGCAGGGCCTCGCGCGCCAGCCACAGCTGCACGCGTTCGCCGGCAGGCAGGGCGGCATCGGTCTCCACCGTCACCGTGCTGCCGGACACCGAGGCCGCGGCGACCGTCACCGATGTCTGCGTCGGCGCCTCGCCGATCAACACCAGTGCATCATCGGCATCCATGCCCGCCTGCAAGGGTTCGCTGAACTCGACCACGAACCCGTTCGGCGCCACGCCGTCGATGCGGCTGGCCAGCGGAGCGGGACTGACGCTGTCGTCGACCACGCCATCGGTGGACGCGACATGCGGCGGGATGCCATCGCCGTTGGGATACGGGTCCACGGTCACGGTGGCCAGATCCATGACCCCGCCATCGTTCGTGGTGGCAAAGGCGATGGACGAGGTGTCGGTGTCCTCGTCGTCCAGTTCGGTGCAACTCGGCAGCGATGCCGCCGTGGTCACGATCTCGTGCCCGCCCACTGAGACCCGCACGCAGGAATCGGCGTAGACATCGGCGAAGCTGAACAGCCCGCCGTCATCGGTCGTGGCGGTGCGATTGGCTCCGGAATCGTAGGTCGCCGCGACCCCGACGTTACCGTCCTGATCGAACTCCACGCCCTGGAATTCCAGCGTAACCTGCACGCCAGGCACCGCGGCGCCAGTGTCAACGTTGCGTACGGTGCCCCGCACCTCGGTGTTCAGCGCGGGCAGACGGACCGGCCCAGTATCGACATTGAAGTTGTCGATGAACACCGGATCATCACCCGGGTTGGCGATCACGTCAGCATCGGGGCTGACCAGAACCGTGGCGCCCATGTGAGGCTGCTCCAGCTCACCGGTGTCCAGCACCAGCGTGATCGGCCCGTTGGCGTCGTTGGTGCCGACGCTGGATGTTCCGGAAACCACGACACCAGGCAGCTCGAACTGCCCCGCGTCGTTGGTCGTTGCGGACACCGCCGCCTTGGTCACGGCACCCGTGTACCGGACGAGAACACCCTCGATCGGGCTGCCGTTGCTGTCGAGCACCGTGCCGGTCACCGTGCCGGACAGTGTCGTCACTTCATTGAGCGTGTCGTCTTCATCGGGCGACATACAGCCCGTGAGCGCCAACGCCGCGCAGACCATTCCAGCCTGCACCCACCGCAAACCACGAAAAGACATCACCTACTCCCCGGGCGGTCCCCTGGACTTTCGTTAACCGTCAATGGTCGGGTGGCATCCCGCCACCTGAAACACCATGTTTGCCTGATTCTTGCCTACGACTTCCCAGACCGTCGCAACCTGTGCCTACGACGCTATCAGGCCATGTTGCAAGAACGGTGCCTTAATCGACAAACAGTTCGTTCAGTTTCCAGGGAACTCGCGCCCGTTTCGGGTGCGATGCACGGGGTGGGGTCATGATCGAATCGAGCACGATGCGCCGGCTGCGCGCACTTTGCACGATCGCAGGGATGGGGCTGGTGCTGCCACAAACGGCAACGGCGCAATCGGATACCGACGAGATCGAAACCGTGCCGACCATACCGGTCGCCGCGCTCGATCCCGAGGATGTGCCAACGGAAATGGACGCCGATCCCGTCGAGCTGGAGGAGCTGGTCGTCACCGCGCAGAAGACCCGGCAAACCCTGCGCGAGGTTCCCGCATCGGTGTCCGCGATCAGTGGCGAGAAGCTGGCCGAGGCCAACGTGCTGCTGCCCAACGACGTCAACAACTACGTCCCCAACCTCACCATGAAGGTGTCGCCGTACCTCAGCGAGGTTCGCATCCGCGGCTACGGGACCACCATCTCCAATCTGGGCGCCGAGTCCTCCGTGGGGACCGTCATCGATGGCGTTTACTACGGTCGATCGACCTTCCTGTCGACCATGCTCTACGACGTGGGCCAGTTCGAAGTCATTCGCGGCCCCCAGGGATCGCTGTTCGGCAAGAACACCATCGCCGGCGTACTCAACCTGACCACGCGCGATCCCGAACCGTACAGCGAGGCCTCGATCAGGCTGGTCGGTACCGACAATCTGGATCAGCGCATCGCGCAGGGCGGCGTCACGATCCCGGTCTCCGACACCTCGGCGATCCGGATTGCGGGTGCGTCCTACGGCATCGACGGCCTGCTCTACAACACGTTTCTCGAGCGGCCTGAAGCGGATTTCGTCGCGACCTACGGCCGGATCAAATGGAAGCTGCCCGATTTCGGCTACGGCGGGCGCATCGTGCTGGGCGCGAACATCGCCAATCAGTCGTTCAACAACAACGCCTTTCAGATCGCCAGCCTGACACCCACCGTCTTCGAGTACATGCAGCAGTTCGATCCCGATGTGGAGACGAACCCGCGCAACGATCTGGTTTCCAGCAACGTCCCGGCCTTCGCCAAGGTCGAGACGCGCTCGGCGCAGGCCCTGGTCGAATATCCGATCAATGGCTGGCTGGGTATCCCGAGCATCGATCTGACCTCGGTGTCCGGCTACGCCCGCACCACGACGATACAGCGCGACATCGACTTCGATTTCTCGCCCGTGCCGGCGATCAAATACACGCTGCAGGAACCCAGCCCCTACGAGCAGTACTCGCAAGAATTTCGCTTGAGTGGTTTTTCCGACAGCCTGTTCGGTCTGTTTGGAGAAACCGAGTTCATTCTCGGCGCGTACTATTTTGACGCCGATTCCTACAACAACGAATTCATTGAAATCGAGGATCTCGGCGCACTCGCGGGCCTTGTGCTCGCGAATCAGGCAGACAACCCGGGGGGTGGCGATGTCGTGCCCACGCCGACGCTCGGTGGCGGCATCCCGATCCCTCCGGTGGTGGTGGATGCCCTGACCCAGATCGTCATGTCCCCCCTGGCCGACGAGATCTTCGCCCTCCAGGGCCAGAACGAGAACGTACTGCTGACCTTGTCGCAACAACAGCAGTCCATGGCGCTGTTCGGACAGATCACGACCGAAATTCTCACCAACCTGCATGCCATCGTCGGTCTGCGCGTCGGCCAGGAGAAGAAGGATGCCTTCCTGACCTCCACCGCTCCCGATGGCGCGATCTTCATTCCGGCGGTGATCGGGCAGTCCAATCATCAATCATCGCTGTCCCGATCCGAGAGCGAGCTCTCGCCGAAACTGGGGCTGCGATACGACTTCGGGCAACGCGCATCCGCGTATGCGCTCTGGGCGCGCGGATTCAAGAGCGGCGGATTCAACGGCCTGCCGCTCAATGACGAAAACCTGGAGTTCGAACCCGAACGCGCCGACAGCTACGAGATCGGCTACAAGGCGCGGCTCCTGAACAACACCCTGCACACCAACATCGCCTTCTTCCAGACCGACTTCGAAGACCTCCAGGTGTCGTCGTTCACGGGGTCGGCATTTTCGGTACTGAACGCGGCGGCGGCGCGCACGCGCGGGTTTGAAGCCGACTTGCGCTGGCTGCCCCCCATCCGGGCCTTCGAACTCGACGCCAGCGTCGGGTATACCGACGCCTACTACACCAGCTACCCCAACGCACCCGCCCCGGCGTTCAGCGACGAAAGCACGCAGGACCTCACCGGCAAGACCCTGCAGAACGCACCAAAGTGGTCATTCAGCGTACTGCCGAAGCTGCTCCTCCCCGGATTCTCACCATCCTGGGGATTCATGGTGAATCTGGAAGCGAACTACATCAGCGAACGGTTTCTGGATGTCGACCTCGATCCCGCCACCCTTCAGGACGACAGCATCACGTACAACGCGCGCCTGTCCATCGGCGCCGTCGATCGCAGTTGGGGCGTGACGGTTTCCCTGCAGAACATCACCGACGAGCGCGTGCTGAGTCAGGTCACGGACATGCCGGTGGCGACGGGCAACTATGGTGCGGTCACGACCACTGTCGGGCGCCGGGTCTACGGCGCGATCACCCTGGAGTTCTGATTCAGGCGCCCGGAGGCATCAGAAGTCGTAGTCCTCGTTGTCGACATCGAAGTCGGCATCGCTCAGGCCGGGATTCACCGCGAAATCCCGAAAGCTGTAGTGCTCCATCAGCCGCCCGTCTTCGTGCCACATGCGAATCTGCGCAGGCAGGCCGTTGTCGTCATAGAAACACAGTTCCCGCTTGCCGATCGGATACGGCGCATGCCCGTCGTCCGGCGGCGGTCCGGCCGGCAGCAGACAGCGAGCCGGCGCATCGTGAACCGTGATCGCGGAGATGGCTACATCCGGTTCATCACCGTCCGACTCGGCCTCCGAACGCTGGGCCTCGATGCCCAGCTGCAGGCGCTCGGCCAGATTGAAGATGCCACCCTCGGTTGGCGGCCGCAGATTGCCTGATCGCTTCACGAACGACCCGTCCGGGTCCAGCGACATGGTCCACCCGAAAAAGCCTGGCTGGTGAAACTTGATCTTGCCCTTGTAGCGCTCGGCGCAAAAGATGATCTCGCGCCCCTCCTCGGGGCCGGGCAACCACTTCATGTACCGACATTCCGGCGCCCGCCGATGCTTCATGAACAGGGTTTCGACGGGCTGGAGTTCACCCTCGATGCGCTGCTGCTTGGTCATGATCGCGGTGTAGGCGTCAAAGCCTTCAACCTCGCCGACGAAACGGCGAAGCATGGCCGCGGCCTGGTCGCGATTGGAGACAGCCGGCTCATCGTCGGCGGCACCGGCAACAACCGGAACGGCCAGCATCCAGGCCAGCCCAACCGTCAAAACCATCCTGGTCATCAGATTCCGAACCCCACGGACAGCGTCGCATTCACGTAATCGGACCCCGCGCTGGCCTCGCCGTTCACGAATATGGCACCCAGCCATCGCGACAAACCGATTGCGAGACGTCCGGCGTCAACTGTTTCGGCGTCCAGCGCCGATTCATCGAAGGACACATCGAAGCGGCTCGTGGACCAGCCAGCGCTTCCGTAGACGGTCATGACCCTGAGCCGACGGCGCAACGCCAGATCCACGCCCACGGTATCCAGCTCGACATCGTTCTCGCCGATCATCGAGGAGTAGGCTCCGCGCGCGGCGATCTCCCAGCCGGATTGCCCCGCGACCGGCCAGGTCCAGCCCAGACTCGCGCCAAGCACGCCATAACCCGAATCCGGGATGGCGGCGGCGGTCGCTCCAACCGACCAGCCGGAGTCGAAGGCGATCTCGCCCGCCGCGCCGATCTGCCCGAGCAGGGACGTGTCCTGTCCGAACACGCGCGACCAGGCATCGTCATGCTGCACCGACGACGCGGAGAACACGCCAGCACCCAGCCCCCAGTACCCGGTCAACGGGCGAATGTGCTGCCACTGGCGAAACTGGTACGCGTTGGCCGCATCCTCGGCAATCGCTCGGAAGTCGGCCTGCGACGCATCGCGCAGCCGGTCGAAATCGAACGCCTGAACCGACGGCGCCACCATCCCCAACACCAGCAGCAGACCGCATCGGATGGATGCCCGGGACCGGAACTCGTTCCGGCGGCTAGCAACGGCTCTCGCCATCAGACCCTTCATTTCGATGCACCTCGTTTGCCTGCCATGGCCAGTCTTAGGGCTTGTTAACACGATTCAGGCCGCCGCCGCTGAACCCGAACCGCCGCGACCGGTCATAGACCTCAAGCGCCAGCAGTCGAACCGGCGCCGGGCCTCGGGAACGCACGCTGCATGCGACGGCAAGATTCTTGCCGTCTGCCAGTCCACGTACGCCGCATCCGGAGGAACGGCAATGAAAACAGTCCGCAACCTGGTCTTCTCGTCGGTCACCTGCCTCGCAGCCCTCGCCACCGCCTCCGCACAGGAGGCCCCGGAGCAAACCGACGAGCCCTCGCTGTGGGAGCGCCTGGCCGCCGAACGCGGCGTGACACTGCCCCCGCGCTTCGGCGTCGGCCTGATCTACGTGGGCTACAGCCACGATATCCAGATCGACGAGCTGCAGATCTCCGCCGACGATGGTCGCCGCGGCGGGATCGATTTCATCCAGTCCGACAACTCCGAGATGACCAACCGTCAACTCCAGTTGCGCGCCGACGCCTGGCTGCTCCCGTTCGTGAACGTGTTTGCGCAGATCGGCACCGCCGACAACAGCCTGAGCACGAATGTCACCGTGGATGGAGAGGACATCGTCGCGTTCGTCGGAGACGAGAGCCGCTGCGACCCGGACGCCTCCCCGCGCCCGGCGCTTTGCGACCAGACCTTCACCGCGGTCGGAAAGCAGGACCCCGGAGGCGAGGTCTACACGCTTGGCGCCCTGCTCGCGCTTGGCCGCGGCCCTTACTTCGCGATCGGCGGCGCGGCCTTCACCTGGGCTGATCTGGACACGTCCGACTCGCCGATGGAAACCCTGGCACTCACACCTCGCGTGGGCCGCCGCTTCAATCTGGGCGACGACGGCGAACTCGCGGTTTACGTTGGCGGGCTGCACATCGACACCAGCGTGGCGTTCAGCCGCAGCGTCAACGTGCAGACGCCCGACGGCGGCACGGTCGTGACCCTGACCGCCGACATCAGCAATCGGGATCCCTGGAGCTACGTGCTCGGCGCCAACTGGGACATGCACAACGGCTGGAACCTGCAGGGCGAGCTCGGCTACGGCGCGTCACGCGATGGCTTAATCGCATCGCTGACGCGCCGATTTCCCTGAACCGGCCCGCGGTTAGCCGTTAACGCGTCGCCGTCGGCGCAACCGTTGCCGGCGCGACCACCGGGCTGGAACCGCCGCCGAGATACTGCCAGGCCGCATACAAATCGATCAGACCGTAGCCATAGGCGTCGTCCACGCCGGGTCGACCCAGGTCGATGGCCGTGGCCGTCAGCGCCTCGCGCACCTGGCTCCCGGTCAGGCCGGGATTGCTGCTGAACAACACGGCGGCGGCGCCGGACACGTGCGGCGCCGACATCGACGTGCCGTTGTAGTACTCGTATGAGTACTCGTTCAGCAGGGTCGTGACGGTCGCATCGACACCCATGGACGTCAGCAGCGCGGTGCCGTCTTCCTGGGAAATGGTAATCGCCGGGATTGACGAGCTGTCCTCGCCCAGCGTGCCCAGGAACTCGCCCGGCTCGTTGTTGTAGATCACGACGGCGGCTCCGCCGCCGGCCTCGACGGCCGCGACCTTCTCGGCGAAGGAGTTGTCACCGCGCTCGCACAGGACGACCCGCCCACTCCAGGAGGCCGAACGCTTGCACAGACGGCCATAGGCCAGCGCACCCGACACCATCCCGTAGGCCGCATTCTCCAGCGCGTTGGCCGCGTAAACCGTGCCGGCCACTTCCAGGTCCGCCTGCTCGGTGTACGGCACGGTGCTCAGCACGCCAACGCCGGGCGCCGCCAGTTCCACCGCGTCGTTCTTCTGTGAGAAGCGGGCCACAGACATGGTGTCGTCCACCGCCGCGACCGACACCACCGAGGAATAGCTCGCGGGGTAATTGTAGGCTCGCGTACCGCTGTTCCCGGCCGACGCGATGGACAGCGTGCCGACGCTCTCGATCCAGTCAAACGCCGCTTCCTCCATGCGCTGGGCACGACCGCCGCCGAGACTCATGTTGATCACGTTGGCGCCCGCCTCCGCACACTGGAAGGCGATGTCGGCGAGCGTGGACGAGTAGGACCACGCGCATTCCGCGCCGTCGAAAACCTTGCCGATCATCACGTTCACCTTGCCCGGCGACACACCGACCACACCAATGTCGTTGTGCACGGCGGCGATGGTGCCAGCGACATGCGAACCATGACCGCAGGTATCGGTATCCCAGCCGGTTGGCGTCCCGTCGACCAGATTCAGGCCGGCAAGATCATCGTGCGCGGCGGAAATGCCGGAGTCGATGATGCAGACGGTGGCCCCGGCGCCGGTCGCGGCACCAGGATCGATCACACCGTCACGATCCAGGTCCCAGACATCGCGCGCACGCACCATGTCGATGCCATAAGGCACTTCCTGCGCCATCGGATAGCGCTTGACGTCCGGCTCGATGGACAGAATCCGGCTGTTCCGGCGCAACCGGTCAATCACGCCCGCAGGCGCGGAGACGACGAATGCGTTGATCCTGTCGAAGCGGTGATGCCGCTCCAGGTTCTTCTCCCTGGCCAGCACATTGGCCACCGCGGCCATCTTTCCGGGCTTGACCTCGATCCAGACCCGCTGCTTGGCAGCCGCCGAGACACTACTGACGTACAGACTCGCCACCACGGCGAGCGCAATCATCCTCAACATCGCGTGAATCCTCCCGATTCGGATAAATCAACCGCAGTTCCATCTGCCACAACCCCGCCATCCGATTCGGACGGAAAGACGCGACACGGTCGATAGTGCAGGCAACGCCGCCATGCACGACGCCGTATTCAATGCAAATTCAACGCCGATCTCTTGCGCTTTTGGCGCCTGGGAGCGATATCACATCACCGGAATGTCGCATCCATCACATCCGCCAGCGCATTCGCAGACCGAACCACAACAATGTCAGCGGCTGATAGCGACCGGTGACGCGATTTCCGGTCATCGGATCAAGGTCGTCGACCTCGCCCTCACGGCTGCGCAACACGCCGGTGCTGAAGTCCACGGTCCGCCGCTCGTTCACGACCCAGCTGAAGCCGCCGGTCAGGTAGAGGCGACCGGCATCGGCGGAACTCGCGCTGCGATTCGCATCGCTGACCGCGGCCGACTCGCCCGCCACGCCGGTCGACAGCGTCCAGCGCTCGTTGAGCCGGTAGCGCAGCCCGAGCGCGACCAGATAGGCATCCTGAAACCCGAGCTGGCGGCGGATCGTGGGCGTGGCGTTGTCGAAGCGGATGACGACCTCGTCGAACCGGGACCATCGTGTCCATCGCAGGCTGCCGGCGAAGGTCCAGCGCTCACCCGACCAGGTCACACCAGAGGACAGGGTCTCCGGCAGCGTCAGCGTGAGGCCGAAGCCGGTATCCGTCGTCGCCGCCCGAACCAGCGCGACCACTTCGTCCTCGAACGACCCGCCCGTCGCCAGCAACGCCGTTCGCGTGGTCAGGAAACAGGGATCGTTCTCGAACTCCTCGACGGTCCAGCCCAGGCGCTGCCGGGTCGCCTCGCCATCCAGACCATGCTCGATCGGCGCGAGATAGCTCATCCCCGCCGCCAGACGATCGGTCAGCGCGACACGCAGGCCCGCCTGCCAGGCCGCGGCGAAACGGCTGGCTTCGGCCCGGTGCCGGAAATCGTATTTACCTGGCAGCGCGTCCTCCCCAGCCACGAGACAGGCCGGTGTCACCAGATCGACGCCGGTGCGCGCCTGGACCTCGCGCTGGACGACGGCCCCCAGATCGACATCGTTCGAATACTGAAAGTCGAACCAGTGCAGCCGCAGCCCGGCGCCGACACGAATGCGCGGCGTCATCTGCCAGGCGGCGCCGGGGGTCAGCTCGATGCCGCGAATCACCGTGTCGATGGCGTTGTAGCGCCCTTTCCAGTCCGCATCCCGATGCTGGGAGGTGCCGTAGGGTGCGGCCAGCGTGGCACCAACGGCTACGCGCTCGTTCAGGCGCCGGGTCCAGGTCCAGTCCGGAATCGGTGCGTCGACACGACCGCTGCGGCCGCTGTTGCCGCCGCTGATGGTCGAGCCATCCGTGCCCTCGCGAACCGCCTCGCCCTCGAACTGCGTGGACAGATGCGCGAAATGCGCCCCGCTCGCCAGGCCGGATTCCAGTGCCAGACCATGCAGTGCGGGATTGCGCACCGCGGCGCCGGGATCGTAGTCGGCGGCATCGACACCGGCGAACCCCATGCCGCTGGCACCCACCGAATCAAACGGCAAGGCGAAACCACCCGCGGACCAGGCCGGAGACAGTCCCGCCAGCATCAGGCCAACCAGCGTTCCGACAATCCTGCGCATCTGATTCCGCCAACCGGGTCGGGATAACCAGCCGGCAGCAGAAACCAGGCCAGCCCGACCGCCGCCATCACCGGAGCCGACACCCGGGCCCGAGAGCACCGCCGATCCGGATGCGAGGCGTCAGGACGCCCGGGCCTGCTTGATCAGGTCGTAGGCGCGCGTGATCTCGCTGGTCTTCTGCTCGGCGACAGCGCGCATCGACTCGGGCAGCCCCTTGGCCGCCAGCCGGTCGGGATGATGTTCGCTCATCAGCCGGCGGTAGGCCTTTTTCACCTCGGCGTCGCTGGCCGAGGAATCCACCCCGATGATCTTGTAGGCATCGGCCAGTTCATCCCGCTGAGGGGGACGGCGACCGCCTGCCGCACCACCGCCCTGCGCCATGCGCAGCGAGGCATCCAGACGCGCGAGATCACGCTCCGACAGACCCAGACCGCGCCCGACGCGAAAAAGCAGTTCACGTTCGGCATCGGTAATCCGGCCGTCGGCAATGGCAACCTGGATCTGGGCGGTCAGAAAGACCTGGATCAGATGCATCTGGCCGCGGCAGGTCGCGCGGAACTGCCGGACCTCGGCGTCGACATCGAACCCGGTCTGCTTGCCGCGATTGAACGCGGCGATGGCCTGCTTGCGCTGATCCGGAGAAAAACGGAAGCGCTGCATCATGGTTTCCAGCGCGGCGATCTCGGACTGATCGACCCGGCCATCGGCCTTGCTGATCGCACCGGCCACCGCGAATGTGGATTCCAGGAACTGATGCTGCGCGGCACCGGCGATCAGCCGTGTCGGCGAGACCCGGCCGAGCTGCCGCCCCAGCCACCAGCCGGCCAGCGCACCAAAAATCAGGCCGGGTAACCGGCCGAACGCGAAGCCGAGCACGGCTCCAATCAGGATCGCGGGAAACATGGCGCCGGATTCTACGCCAGCTCACCATCCGGAAAGATGACGGCGCCGCCGGACCCTCTGGTCCGGCGGCGTTGAAAGGATCCGACTACGGTCGGTAGTCCATGAAGATTCGACCGGAACGGACGACCGGCTGACCGAAGGCCTCCAGCGCCTGTTCCCAATCAGGACTGTCGGTGGACGACCCTGGCAGAGTGGCATTTTCGAAGCTGTCGCCATTGTCTTCACTGACGTAGAGCCGCCCGTCCGGCGCCGTGACAACCACGTAATTTCCGACGCCTCTGGCGTCCGAGGTGATCTGGTTGATCACGGTCGTCCAGCTCGTCAGATCATCGCTGTAGGACAGCCCGCCGGTTGTCGGCACGAAGTAGCGGCCGTTGATCAGACGAATCGCGTTGATCGGGCTGGGCACACCGGGCGGCAGTTCCGTCCAATTCATCAGGTCGGCGGAACTGTAGAGCATGCCACTGCCGCCACCGAACAAGTATTGGCTGCCGTCATGCATGACCTCCAGCGGATGGAACCGACCCGTGCTCCCGCTGTAGACCTGCTCGGGCAGCGTCCCGGTGATGTCCGTCCAGCCGGTCCCGATATCGCGACGGATTTCGCTGCTCGAGAACCCGAACTGCGGATAGGCGAGGAAGGTGCCGGCGGCCTCATCCAGACCGGAGTACGTCCCGCGATTCAAGGTGTTCTCCAACGTCCAGTTCTGGCCATCCGCACTGACATACCCGATAACGCGGCCATCGCCCGTCTCCCCAAAGGTGGATGGATTGATGGGCCCACCTACCGCCACGAACTGCGACCCGTTCCACTCGATATCCAACAACGGAACGGTGTTGTTGATCCCCGTGTAATCCAGAGGCACGGTCTGCTCTTGCCAGGTAAACCCGCCGTCGTAGCTGATGGCAATGGCAGGCACCGTCTCTTGTTCGTTCCCGTTCTCGTCAAGGATGGTTTTTGCACCAGCCGCAACGAGTTCACTACCGGCCACGACAACATCGTTGATCTGAAACGGTGCGTGGTGGCTGCGGGTATCCCAGTTGTTCAGATCCGTACTCGCCCAGATCTGCCCGTTGTGACCCACTGTCACATAGTCCGTGCCGTTGAACGCGATGTCGTTCAATTGCATAACCGCCTCACCCACGCGACCGTGCGTGGTCCAGTTCGTGCCGTCGGCGCTGCTGTAGACGTACCCGAGACTTCCGACCACGATCAGTTGCGAGCCGTCGTAGGCGATGGCCTTGGGTGTGCCGCGACTGACAAAGGGTTGCGGGCTCACGGTCAGCCAAGTGCTCGCATCCGAGCTGGTCTGTAGCGTCGAACCGTTGAGGATTCGGTAGTACATGGTGCCGTCATAGGCCACCGTGGGACTTTGATTCGCCTGCAAAGCCGCAATGTACGGTGCATTGTCGGCTGCAGTCGTCCAGCTATGGCCGTCCGGGCTGACATAGGTGGTGCTGCCGTTGATCCCGACGAACTCAGTCCCGTTGTAGAAAATCTCGGTGACGGATTCGGTGGGCTCAACCTCACCCCACAAATCGCCATCGAAACTCTTGACTGTCGTTCCGCGCGTCACTGCCGCGACGAACGTCTGCCCATCGGTGGCGAAGGTGGACAAACTCCCAGAGCTCGAATCCCTCAAGGCCGGCGTGTTTGCCGCCACCCAAAGCTCGGTATTCGTGCTGCGGAAGATTTGACCACGCCCACCCACGGCGATGAATTGCTGGCCATCCCACACCACGCGATTCAGATTGTTGTAGGTCTGACGCGGCGACAGCATGCGCCAACCGTCCGAAGCCTTGGGCGGCGCCGTGTCCTGTGGAAATCCGAAATACCCGGCCGAACTCTGCCCCAGAGCGATTGTGCCAATCGGGCCGGTCGCCACGGTGTAGAGGTCGCTGGTCAGCGGATAGCCGGTCAGATCGCGCAGGCTCGGTCCGATCAGCATCGCATCGTCACCCACCAGCACGTACAGGCCATTCGCCACGGTGATGTCGCGGATGTGGCCATTGATACCGCCCAGTGACAGCCAGTTGAAACCGTCGGCGCTGATTGCCAGTGCATTCTGGCCCACCACGACGAACTGGCTGCCATCCCAGATCACCGACCGGAGGTCCGGTGTGTTCGGAATCGGGTTGGCGAGCGTCCAGGTCTGGCCACCGTCCACGCTCGTCACTATGTCACCGTCCAATGCAACGGCGACATAGGTGCCGTTGTGCTCGGTGACATCTTGCAGATTGCGAGTGCTCCCGGTCGCGACTTCGGTCCAGTTGCTGAGGTCACTGGACAGGAAGGCACGCCCGCCCAGCCCCACGCCGACGTACTGACCCGATTTGCCATGCAGATACTGCATGTTGAGGATGGCCTGATTCCCAGGCAGGTCGGTCCAGTTGCTGCCATCGGTGCTCGTAGAAAGGAAGGCACTTCGGACCGCGATGAACTGGTTGCCATCGAACGCAATATCCGTCGGCCCACCCTGGAAGCTTCCACCTCCGGTGAAGGTCTGGCCGTCCGTGGTGACAAAGGGAAGACTGTTGAACTGCCCGGCCATCACGAAGCGACCGTTCCCCCACTCCGCATCCAGAATGGTTCCGCTGGGCGGATTGGCGATGGGTGCCAGGCCGCCGATCACATCTTCGCACGGTGCGTTCAGGATCAGGTCGAAGCCTGGCATCGTCCCGGACGCGGAGTTGGGCGTCGGCAGACACAGCTTGCCTTCCGGATGACGCAGCACCTCAAAGGTATACGACGTGCCTTCCTCGGCCGTACCGTCGATCAATCGAATCGAGGCATTGCTCTGCGTGTACGTGTCCTCGATCACCTGGCTGCCGAGGGTGAAGCGGAAGTCCAGCGTCGTGCCGGCATCCATGCCACTGATGAACAGGTCGACGCTGGATTTCGCGGCCTGCGAACAGCTGATGTCGATGTCCGTGATGTCCGCCCCGCTGACCGTTCCCGACCCGTTGGCGACGGTGCAGGTGAGCCCGGACGACGGTTGCGCCCGCACCTCGTAGTCGCTGCCGTCGGCGATGCTGGCCGTGTAGGTCACCGCACCGTTGCGCAGGCCTCCGTCGTTCACGATGAACCCTTCGGACAGCAGCTCCCACTGCCCCATCGAGTTCGTGCCCGGGATACCCGAGATGGCGCCGGAGAGGCTGAAGGTGCTGGGCGTGGAGCAACTGATGTCGACGCCGGTGATGTCGCCACCGGAGACGGTGCCCGTGGCATTGGCCACGGTGCAGACCAGCCCGCCGGACGGCGACGCGGTCACTTCGTAGCTCGCGCCATCGGCCACACCGCTTGCGTAGATCACGGCGCCATCGGTCAGCGGACCATCGGCGACGAGGGAACCCTCGACAAAGGCTTCCCACTGGCCGTTGCTGCCACCGGTGCCGACACCGGAAATGTTGCCGGAAACCGAGTACGTCGCCACCTGCGTGGTCATGCAGTTGATGTCAACGCCGGTCACGTCGCCGCCGGAGACCGTACCCGCCGCATTCAGCACCGTGCAGCTATAACCACTGGGCGCAAAGGCCCGAACGATGTAGTTCGAGCCGTCGGGCACGGGGCTGACGTTATAGGTGATCGCGCCGTTGGCCATGGCGTTGCCGGCCACGACCGTGCCGTCGACCTCCACCTCGTAAGTCCCGGTCGCACCGGTGCTCGGCAACCCTGCAATGGTGCCGCTGATGTCGTAACCCGCGGCCTGCGAGCAGGTGATGTCAACGCCGGTCACGTCGCCGCCGCTGACCGTGCCGGAGGCGTTGGCCACGGAGCAGGTCAAGCCGCTGACTGGCGATGCGACCACCTGATAGCTCGCGCCATCGGCGACCGGTGCAGCCGTGTAGGTGACGTTGCCGTCGTTCAGCGGGCCGTCGTTGGCGAAGCTGCCGTTGATGAACAGTTCCCACTGGCCCGAACTGCCGCTCGTACCGGCGCCGCTGATACCACCAGTGATGTCGTAGCTGGCCGCGGATGCCTGCGTGCGGGACGTGAACGCCTGCATCACCGTGCCGACGGTCAGGGTCGTGGTCACCGTGGTGTCAAAGCTGCTGGCCGAGGTGTGACGCACGCATAGCGTCTGGCCGACCTCGACCACGCCGTCGGCGGTCGTGAACCCGCTGGGCTGGCAGTTCGGCGACCACTCGCCGTTCTGCACCGAGACGTTCACGGTGGAATCGATGCCGGTGATGGTCACGGTGTTCGACGTCACCACCGTGCTCAGCGGCACGCCGGTCTGATCGGTGAAGGCGAAGGCGTCGGGCGTCGTGTCCGGCCCGCCGGTCGTGCCCATGCGCAACTGGCCGAGGAAAGCCGGCACGCCGCTGCCCTGCGGCTGACTGGCGTCGCCGATGTTGATCTCGTTGAAGTTGCCGCTGTTGTTGTCGGACAGCGCGTACTCGATCTGCGCTCCGGCATCCAGCCAGATGATCTCGGCCGTGTTCGGAGTGCCACCGAAGCTGCGATAGAACGGGCTGCCGAAGGTCCCGGCAGGCACGGTCAGACGACCATCCGCGGCCACCGTCACGTTGACCGTGTCGCCGTCGGAGAACGGGCCACCCGAGGCCGCTTCGTGGTAGGTCAGCGTGTAGCTGCCCACCAGCGCGCTGTTGATCGTGCCCGGCGTCGTCACCCCGGCCCCGGACGTCTTGGTGCCCGGCGCGCCCGGATCGTCGATGACGCCGTTGGCGACACCGTCGTCGTCACCCCGCCCGCCGTCGACCAGCGTCAGCGTCACGGTGCGCCCGTTGAACCGGGCGCCGTCGGTGCCGTTGAAATCGAACTGGGTGAACTGGCCGTCCTGCACCTTGTAGTAGGTATTCGCGGTCGAACCCGCCGGAAGCTGAATGGTCACGTCCACCGATGCCCCGGGCGTCAGGCCCGTGACACTGAAATCGTAGAAACCGTTGTCGAAGCTCACGCCCGCCGGCGCCGCACCCGGGGCCGGGTTGTCGATGACACGCGCCTCGCTGAGGGTTCCTGCCGACGTGGTCAGCGTCACCGTGCCCCCCCCCGGCACCGTCAACTGTTGCTGGTTGTCGCTGACCCCTTCCAGATTGATCTCGGTCGGATCGCCGCAGGCGGCGAGGGCAAGGACGGCGGCCGCGCAGACAAGGCGCTTGAGATTGACGGACATGGACCCACTCCCCGGGGAAAATCAGGTCGCCCAAAGGTAGGTGGAGGATCGTCGGGCCCATACCCCCCAGACGGGGGTGTAAGAACCGGTGAATCAGACATGACCACCGATTTCACCCAGAAGCGCTCGGAAATCCTGGCGGTGACGACGGCACCCTGAGCTGCCGATCAAGATGAGCTCGGATAGAGACAATCCCTGCACGCGCGGACGGAAACTCGAATTCCGGCTGGAAAACAAGCCGGCACGCCGGCGCAACTATGGTGCTCTTGCTCGACCGCGATATCCGGCCCCGCAGACCCAGCGTGGAGCCCGGCATGCGACAGGAAGGGCGGGACGAGAGCCGGCGCAGTTCTCGTGTGAATGGCCGGTTCCCCGCCCTGGCGACGGGAGATCGTTAGCGGTTCAGCTAGAACCGGTATCCCAGCAGCAGGGCGGAGATCACCGGATTCACATCGACATGGGTCTCGCTGCGAGCGAGGCGTTCGCCGTTGTCGTCGTGGATCTCGATGATGGAGGTTTGATCCAGGCGCAGAAACGACACCGAGCCGATGACAGACCAGCGCGCCGAAAAGCGCCAGTCGAAACCGGCGTTGACGATGTACCCGAACCCGCCTTCGGCCTCGGCGGACACGCTGGTCTCGCCGGGATTCCCGGTCGCCAGTGCCAAGGTCTGGCCAAACTGCTGGTTGAGCGAGTCGCGCAGATCGGGATCGAGCTCCTCGTCTGTGTAGAAGGTGTAGGTCGTGCCCAGTGCCAGACTCGGGCGAAACGCGCGGGACGGATCGCGAAACACGTACTGAAACAGCACGGTGGGCGACCAGAGCCTGGCGGAGGCCAGCGGGTTGTTCTCGGGTGCGCCCAGATCGACCTCGATCACGTTGCCCGATGGTCCGGTGGGCCGAACCACGCCTTCGCCCTTCAACTCGAACTTGGGCGGAATGCCACCTTCCAGCTTGACCGTGATGTGATCGGTGAACGCCCGCGCATAGGCCAGCAACAGCGTCTGTGATTCCGAGACGTGGGCCTTGGTGCCAGGGGAGGAAAACGTCGGATCAATGCCCAGCAGGGTACCCAGCGCGCTGTCCTGCAACTCGGTATATACGGGATCGCTGTGCTCCCGCGGGGAGAAATGCGCACCGCCGATCAGCAACTGGTTCCTGCCGTCCCAGGCCGTCGCCCCGGGGCTGCCCATCATCAGCAGCAAGGCTGTCGCGATCCGCAGCATCGCGGCACGGGATCGTCTTTGCTCGCTCATCTCGCACCATCCGGTCGACCCCGTCCCGCGCGTGACCCGCATCACTGTGACCGGCCTTGAACAGGATTGTTCAGCTTGAACACGCCGACTCCGTCGGTTATCAATCCTGGTTACAAAGGGAGGGGGCGAATCTCGGATGCCTGTTTTCGAACTGGTCGCGGCGATCGTGCTGGGCGTGGGTGTGATCGTGCTGGCGCCGCTTTGCCTGCGGCAGCGGCGCGTGATTCGCCGACTGCGCGAGGCCGCCGACTCACTGTCCTCGGCCCGGAATGAGACCGAAGCCGTCGTGCATGAACGCGAGCGCATCTATCGCGATCTGCACGATGACATCGGCGGCCGGCTGCTGACGCTGGCGCATGGTGATCACGACCCGGCGGTCAGCGCGCTGGCCCGGGATGTTCTGCACGACCTGCGGGCCGTCGTCTCCAGCACCCAGTCCGCCGAAGGCACGTTGCTGGAGATCCTCGCCCAGATCCATGACGAGATGGAACAGCGCCTGGAAACGATGGGCGTCACGCTGATCTGGCAGCAGGCGCCGAACGTGCCCGACCCGCAGTTACCCGAAGCCGACGCGCTGCATCTGTACAGGATCGCCCGCGAGGCGATCAGCAACAGCGTGCGCCACGCGCATGCCTCGCGCATCCGCATCCGGGTCAGCGCCACCGGGCCGCTGTTGCTGATGGATTTCACCGACGACGGGGAAGGCATTCCGCAGGAGCGCATCGGCAAGGGTCGCGGCACCTCCAACATGCGCAAGCGCGCCGAGGAACTCCATGGCGACATCGACTGGAATCCGGGCACCGAGGGCGGCACCAAGGTCGTGCTGCGCGTGCCGATCCCCCCATCTGAGGGGAGCAGCGCAGCCCCACCACAGGCGATGATCAGGTCATGAGCGAGTCGTCAGACAACGAACAGGTCGCGTTGCGACAGGGTCTGGTGGTCGAGGACCTGCCGGCCTCGGCCGCCTGGCTATGCGATGTGCTGGAGGAGGTGTTTCCGGACATGGCGGTCCAGCAGGCCGACTGCATCGCATCCGGGCGCAAGGCCATCGAGACCGCGGTGCCGCAACTCGCGCTGATCGATCTGGGCCTGCCGGACGGCTCGGGCATCGAGCTGATCCGCAAGCTCGCCCACGGCGGCGAGACACCGCACATCATCGTCTCGACGATCTACGCCGACGACCGCCATCTGTTTCCGGCCTTGCGCGCCGGTGCGACCGGCTACCTGCTCAAGGACCAGTCCCGGGAGCGCGTGACCCGGTCGCTGCGGGGCATCGCGGCCGGCGAACCGCCGCTGTCGCCGCGCGTGGCGCAGCGGCTGCTGCGCATCTTCGCGCACGAGCAGGAGGAGCCCGAGGCGCCCTTGTCACCACGGGAACGCGAGGTGCTCACGCTGATCGCCAAGGGTTTTCGCCTGCCGGATGTCGCCGAAACCATGGGCGTAACCCGCAATACCGCAGCCGGCTACGTGAAAGCCGTGTATCGCAAGCTGAACATCTCCAGCCGGGCGGAAGCCGCGCTGGAGGCCAGCCGCCTGGGACTGGTCGGCGATCTGTAGGGAAGCACTGATTGAATCCCTGGTCCGGCGGATTTCCAACGGCTGATGCGACGGGTAACCTGCGCGGATGCGTTCGGTTCTGCTCATCATCGGTCTCGGTCTGCTGCAACAGGCGTTTGCGGCGGGGCCAGAACCCGTCTCCACGGTCATCAACGATCCGATCACCACGTACCGTACCGGCCCGGAACTCGTCGACTCGGCCAGTCAGTACTTCCGCTCGCAGGCCTGGAAGAATCCCGACTGGTACGACGTCTGCCTGACTCCGGACTACGTGGCGAAACCGGCCATCTGCGACGAGCCGACCGACCGCATCCCGATGACCCGCAATGTGCCGACGCTGATCTCGGATCTGCGGCCCGGCATCGATGCGCGCGACCAGACCACGCAGTGGTCGCTGGCCACGCACTACGACCGCGGCCAGTACATCCCGCGTGACCGTCCCGAGGCCGCGAAGTGGTACGCGGTGACGGCCCGGGACGGCATGGCCGCCGGTCAGTACGAGCTGGGCACGATGTACGAGGAAGGGATCGGAGTCGAGCAGTCGGACCAGGCGGCGTTCTCGCTTTATCAGGCCGCCGCCAATCAGGGTTATCAGCCGGCGCTGCGACGCGAGGCGAGTCTGATCGCCGGCCGCGACTACCAGGTCCGCATGGACGGCGGCGTGCTCTACGACCGCCCCGAGGCGCTGACGGGCTACGGCCTGCGCCGCCCGTTGCCCGGCGGCATGACCGTGCTGGTATTCGATCGCCTGCCTGACTGGTACCGGGTGTACGTGGGCGACCTGGACCGCTGGGGCTGGATGCGCCGGGCGCATGTGGAGTTTCGCGTCGACGGTTGATCCCGCGACGCTAACCGATTCGTCTCGATCGATGACCGGTGCACGCTCGCTCCCCGTTGCGCCACTGGGCTGGCTCAGCGGCCTGCTGCCGTTCACCGCCGTACTGATCTGCACCGTGATCTCGATGCAGCAGGCACTGATCCCGCAGTGCCTTCCCCTCATCGAAGGCTGCACCACCGTCAGCGCCACCGGCCGCCATGGCGCGCCCTACTTCATCTTCAAGGCGATGGTGATTCCGTCCGGCGTCATCCTGATGGGGTTCTGGGTTGTCAGCGGGCTCTGGTGCCTGGAACTCGGCCGCCGCCTGGCCGGCATCAGCCTGCTGATCGCCGGGCTGGTCGGCGCCGGCTTCCTGATCGTGTACGCGACGTTCCTGGGCTCCGACGGCATGTGGTACGACTGGCTGCGCCGCTTCGGCGCGCGGATGTTCTTCGCGCTAACCGCCTTTGCCCAGCTGCTGCTGACCGCCGGCGCCTGGACGGGGCTCGCGCCACGCCGCCCGCTGGCGCTGCGGGTCATGCTGGGACTGTGCGTGGTTCAGTTGCTGATCGGCCTGGCCAGCCTGCCGGCGCCGCTGGCGCTGGCCGACCCGGACGCCATCCAGAACATCGTCGAATGGAACTACGGTCTGGCGATGCTGCTGTTCTTCCCCGTCGCCGGCGAGCTGCTTCGCGAACAGCGCCTGCGTCTGGCGCTGGTCAGGGCAACCGCCGGAACCCGAAGCTGACCAGGATCAGCGGACTGTGCGAGGCCACGGCCGGCACGCTCAGCACCATGTCGTTCGGCACCGCGAAACAATCACCCGGCCGGGTGTCCTCCGGCACGATGAACCGGTGCTGGGCCAGACTGGAATGCTGGAACAGGAACCGGGTGTCGCCGGACAGCACATAGGTCAGCGACGCGATGCTGCGTTCCGGCTGGTGCGACGGAATCTGCTGACCGCGACGCACGACCAGCACGTCGGCGGATTGCAGCGCAATCGCTGGCGAGTTCATCAACGCTCGGCAGAACTTGATCGCACGCAACCGCAGCAATTCAGCCTCCGGCACCTCCCAGCCATCAAACTCCTCGATCCGCGCGTGCCCTCCGGCCCGAGGCGCCGCGCGACTGCGATCCTCCTCGGCCTCGGCCAGCGCCTCGAACAGACTGTCGTGATACCGCGCGTGATCGTCGAAGCGAATCCGCCCGATGGTCGGCGAACTGTGGACCAGATCGATGGCCAGATGCTGGGGCCAGACCGGAATCGGCCCGCTTTCGATGTCCATCGTCTGTGTCATGGCGCAAGCGTCTCCGGCACCCAGTCCCGGTGCTGTTCGAAACGAACCCGGTGATGCACGATCCGGCCGAGTTCCAGATAGTCCACCGAACACACATCCACGCGCAGCAGCGCGAAATGTGACCGCGCGTCCTCGACCGTGGCGATCGCTGATCCGGGGTCGATCCGCGCCCCCGGATTCACTGCCAGCGCGTACTCCCGACGCTGGCCATCGTGCAGGCCCGCCCAGGCCGACTCCACGCCGGCGCCATCCGTGTCGACCGACGCCGACCCGGCCAGCCGCAGCTGCATGCCAGCCGACGCATCGTAAAACATCCACTCCACCCTGGGCCGCATTCCGATCGAACCGACCTTCGCGCTGCGACGGTCGGTGTACGCGATCAGCCGGGGGGCGGAGCGATCCACCGCGCGCAACACCACCGAGCGAACCGACGGCCCGTCCGCATCACAGGTGGCCAGCGCACCGACGCGCAGCGGATGGCTGGCGTCGGAAACCGCCGCTTCCAGGGCGGTCCAGAGTTGGTGCCAGGTGGCGTTCAAGGCCGCAGCGCGGTCTCGATCGCGTCGACCAGGTCAGGGTCCGAGGGCTGGGTGGCGCTGGGGAACGCGTGAATGACCCGGCCATCGCGTCCGAGCAGATACTTGTGGAAATTCCACTGCGGGTAACCGCCACCCGCCGCGGCCAGCGCGGTGTAGAGCGCGTCCTGCGTGCCTTCGGCAGTGGATGTCTTCTCGAACATCGGGAAGCGCACACCGTAGGTGAGCCGGCAGAATCGCGCGACGGCGGCCTCGCTGCCCGGCTCCTGCCCGCCGAAATCGTTGGACGGGAATCCCAGCACCACGAAACCGCGATCACGGTAGCGGTCATAAAGCGCTTCCAGTCCGTCGTACTGCGGTGTGTATCCGCACTTGCTGGCGGTATTCACGACCAGCACAACCTGATCCGCGTAGGCCTCGCAAAGGCGAACCGACTCGTCGCCGGCCAGCCGGCGCTTGGTGACATCCAGCGGACCGTCGCAGCTCGCCCCCGCCGCCGGCCCGAACGCCATCGCGGCCGCGACCAGGCCCGTCATCATCCAGTGCTTCATGGGTACGCCTCGTTCGTCATCGGTTTCGGTAACCACGCTCGCCGACCTCGACATCGACCACGCGTCCATTCTCGATCCAGGCGATCCGCAGCAATTGATCCGGCCCGAAATTGTAGATCCAGCGCTCACGCACCACCTCGATGCGATGACCCTTGAGGTGCGCGCCAAAGCCGCGGTAGTCGTGATGGTCCACGGGCCGCAGCACGCGTGCGATCTCGGTGTCATCGGGCAGGCCGCAGCTTGCGATCAGACGGAACTTGGACAGCCCCTCGACCACGTCGAAGGAATCGCAACTGCCGTTACCGGTATCGCGGAACCCGTAGCCGTCCTGGTCGATTTCCACCAGTGAACCCCGCCGGAACCGCAGCACCCGGATGAGCTGGCGCGGGCCGAAGTTGTAGTACCAGGTCTCGCTGTCCGCGGAGGCAACATGGCCAAGGTAGTAATGTCCCGCCGCATCGACCAGGTCCGGTTCGCCACACAGCGAGCGCACCCGCAGGCGGCTGTCGCCGGTCTCGATGATCTGGCCGTCACAACGAAACGCGGCCTCGGCGTGACAACACGCCGTCAACATGAGCAATGCCAAGATTGCGTGAAATCGAGGTCTCATACCCTGTGAGACAATCCTTTCCGGTCATCGTCGCCCATCGAACAAGACCCTATCGATGAAACAATCATCCCGCTACGCTGCACGGCGCGCCGCCCCACCGCAACGTCTGTCCGCCATCCCCGGCCGATGGCTGGACCTGTTCCTGGTCGCGGCGGCACTGCTGCCACCCCTGCTACACGCCGAGCCGGTGCGACGGGACCACATCAACGTGGAACTGGTCGCGGCCTCCGACGCGGCGGTCCCCGGCGAGACGCTGACCGTCGCGCTGCGCCTGGAGCCGGACGACCACTGGCACACGTACTGGCGCAACCCCGGCGACTCCGGCCTGCCAACCCGCATGGAGTGGTCGCTTCCCGACGGCGTGACCACCAGCGACATCCTGTGGCCGTTCCCGGAACGCCAGCCGATGGGGCCGCTGACCAATTTCGGCTACTCGGGCGAGCATTTCCTGCTGACGGAAATCAACGTGCCGACGGACTTCGACGCGGACTCGCTGTCACTGGCGACGGCGGCCAGCTGGCTGGTCTGCGACGATGTCTGCATTCCCGGCTCCGCCGATCTGACCCTGGACCTGCCGGTCCGCGACAGCGCGAACCCGAGCCGCTGGGCACGGCAGATCGAAGCGGCGCGCGAGCATGTCGCCACGCCGCTGACGGTGCCGGCGCAGTATGCGATCGATGGCGACCGCGTTCGCATCCAGCTGCCTCCCGACGCGCTGGGTGATCCGGCATCCACGCTGTACTTCCCGGCCACGCCGGAGCTGGCCAGCAACACCGACCAGCCCGTGTTCCGGCGCTCCGATCACGTGCTGGAAATCGCCGTGGCGACCAGCGAGTACCTCGGCGAGCCGCCCGCGAGCACGGAGCATGTCGTGGTACTCGACGACAGCCGGGCGGTGCGCTTCACAGCACGGTTGATCAGCGCGGACGCGCTGGTGCCGGTCGCCACCGAACCGGCGTCCGCACCAGCCGGCGCCAAATTCAGCCTCTGGCTCGCGATTCCCTTCGCCCTGCTCGGTGGGCTGATCCTGAACCTGATGCCCTGCGTGTTCCCGGTCCTGTCGATCAAGGCAGTATCGATCGCCCAGCAATCCGCCAGCGAATCGGCCCATCGCCGCGCCCACGCGCTGTCATACACCGCCGGCGTGGTCGGCGGCTTCCTGGCGCTGGCCGTCGGCCTGCTGGTGCTGCGCGAGGCCGGTGAACGGATCGGCTGGGGCTTTCAGCTGCAATCGCCGGTGTTCGTGACCATTCTCGCCTGGGTGATGTTCGTGCTGGGGCTCAGTCTGGCGGGGGTTTTCGAGGTCGGCACCCGACTGATGGGCGTGGGCGACTCGCTAACCCATCAAGACGGCAACCGCGGCGCGCTGATCACCGGACTGCTCGCCTGCCTGGTTGCCACACCCTGCACCGCTCCGTTCATGGGGCCGGCCATGGGCTTCGCCATCACCCAGCCCGCGGCGGTGGCGCTCACCGTGTTCGCCGCGCTGGGACTGGGCATGGCTCTGCCCTTTCTGCTGATCGGATTCGTTCCCGCCGCGGCGCGGATGCTGCCGCGACCCGGCGCCTGGATGCTGACGTTCAAGCAGTTGATGGCGTTTCCGATGTACCTGACCGCGGTCTGGCTGATCTGGGTGCTGGGCCGGCAGACCGGCGTCAATGGCATGGCCATCGGCCTGACCGGCATCGTGCTGCTGGCCTTCGCCGTCTGGCTGTGGGGCCGGCGCCCGCTGGACGGCCCGCAGCGCGTGATCCTGGGTGCAATGGCCTGGGCGTCGGTGGTGCTGGCCTGCGTGCTGCTCGCCTCGCCGATGCTGCGCTCGGCGCCGCCGGGCACGGCGGCGGACACCGCGGTAACCGCGCACGGAGGTGAGTGGGGCGTCTATACGCCGGATGCCGTGACCGAACTGCAGGCGCAAGGCCAGGCGGTCTTCGTCAACCTCACCGCCGACTGGTGCGTGACCTGCCATGTCAACGAGCGCGTGGCACTGAACACCGGCGAGGTGATCGCGGCGATGGAACGCTCCGGCATTGTCAGACTCAAAGGGGACTGGACCAACCGCGATCCGGTGATCACGACGGTTCTGGAACAGTACGACAGGACGGGCGTGCCCCTTTATCTGCTCTACCCCGGAGAAGCGGGTGCCCAGCCCAGAGTACTGCCACAATTGCTGACACCACAGCGCGTCATCGAGGCGATCGACGCGCTCTGATCTCAACGCCAAGGAGGCCTGATCATGCGTCATCTGTTCGCCCCGCTCGTGCTGCTCGCGCTTTGCCTCGGCACCGCCCAGGCCAAGGTCGCCCCGGGCAATCCGGCACCGGACTTCACGCTGCCCAGCGCCTCCGGCGAGACCGTCTCGCTCAGCGACTACAGCGGCAAGACCGTGATCCTGGAGTGGACCAACCACGGTTGTCCGTTCGTCCAGAAGCACTACGACAGCGGCAACATGCAGTCGCTGCAAACCCGTTATACGGGCGATGACGTGGTGTGGCTGTCCATCATCTCGTCCGCACCCGGCAAGCAGGGCCATGTGACGCCGGAAAAGGCGATGGCGCTGACCACGGCGCGAGAAGCCACGCCCACGCACGTGCTGCTTGACGAGGACGGCACCGTCGGCCGGATGTATGGCGCCAAGACCACGCCGCACATGTACGTGATCGACACGGAGGGCACGATGCTGGCCTACATGGGCGCCATCGATTCCATTCCCAGCGCGAATCCCGCCGACATCGAGCAGGCGATGAACTACGTCGATACGTCGATGACCGCACTGGCCCAGGGCGATCTCCCGGACCCGGCCTCCACGCGACCCTACGGCTGCTCGGTCAAGTACTGATTCGCGGCGCGGCGGGCGTCGCCGGGCCAGGCCGGCGATGTCTATCGGTCAGGAACCGGAACCGCCGGCGCCGACCCTGGCGAGGACGCGCAGCGTGAACAGCGTCAGCAGGGTCACGCCCAGCGCGACTATCCATGCCTCGACGGCGACGATCACACCAACGCCCGCGACCATCAGCAGCGAGGCCGCCGTGGTCAGGCCGCGCACGCGGTCGTCGCCCGACACGAAAATGGTGCCGGCACCGAGAAACGAGACGCCGGCGACAATCGCCTCGACCACGCGGATCGGGTCGGTGCGCATCGCATTGCCGGCATCCGCGCCGAAGCGGTCGATCAGCAGATCGGCCGAGCCCACGAGCAGCGCGGCCGCGCCGCCGACCAGCATGTGCGTGCGAAACCCGGCGGCCTTGCCGTCGGCCTCGCGCTCGAATCCGATCACGCCGGCCAGCGCCATGGCCGCGGCCACCTTGCCGACGAGAATGACTTCCTCGATCACCATGCCGGGGGCGTCTCGCTGCGGCCGCTGACGTAGTCGTCCAGCGCCTGCAACCGAGGCAGATGCGGCTTGACCGCCGCCCAGTCCTTGCGTGACGGTGCGGCGGCCGACGCGGCGCTCTGCAGCTCGATCATCTCCGCCTCGAACTCGCCCTGCTCCATCAGCCCGGCGGCGCGCAAATCCTTCAGCCGCTGCATCTGGCGCTGCCGTTCCGGATCGGTGACGGAACCGCGGGTCAACGCGGCCCTGGCCTCGGCGATGCGCGCGCCGTGCGCGCGGAACTGCGCGGCACCGGTGTAACCGGCCTCGGCGATCAGTTCGTCTCGAAGCCCGGACTCGGGCTCCGCCGCCTGCGATTCGTGCAGTGCGAGCCGGGTCTGCATCCAGCGCTGAACATCGGCCTCGGTCAGACCGCCGGCCACCGCCGCGATCGCACAGGCGGGCAGAATCAGCGCCAGCCAGAACAGGCGGCGGCCCGGCACGGGATCAGGCCTCATCCCGTTCCAGCTTTTCCATCAGCGGCCGGATCAGGTCCATGGGCAGCGGGAAGATGATGGTCGAGTTCTGGCCGCTGGTGCCGGTACTGACATCCAGCAGCGTTTGCAGGTAACGCAACTGCATGGCCTGCGGCTGCGAGGACAAGGCCTTCGCCGCCTCCGTCAGCTTTTCGGCGGCCTGCTGCTCACCCTCGGCGTGAATCACCTTGGCGCGGCGCGACCGCTCCGCCTCGGCCTGGCGCGCGATGGCGCGGATCATCGACTCATCGAGGTCCACGTGCTTGATCTCGACGTTGGACACCTTGATGCCCCAGGCGTCGGTGTGACGATCGAGAATGCTCTGGATGTCCTGGTTGAGCTTGTCGCGCTCGGTGAGCATGTCGTCCAGTTCATGCTGACCCAGCACCGATCGCAGCGTGGTCTGCGCGAGCTGGCTGGTCGCCGCGTAGTACTGCTCGACCTGCAGGGTGGCCTTGCCGGCGTCCACGACGCGGAAATACACCACGGCGTTGACCTTGACCGACACGTTGTCACGCGAAATGACGTCCTGGGTCGGCACGTCCATGACGATGACACGCATGTCCACCTTCATCATTTTCTGCAGGAACGGGATCACCAGGATCAGGCCCGGCCCCTTGGTTCCGGTGTATCGCCCCAGGGTGAAGATGACGCCGCGCTCGTACTCGTTGAGGATCTTGATCGACGAGGCGATCAGCGCGATGAACGCCACGACGACGATGGAAATCATTGGTGTCATTTCGAGACCTCCGTTTTGGACCACCGACCCCGGTCAACCGGGACGGTGAATCGGTTCAACCTGCAACTCCAGCCCTTCCCGGCTGACGACGCGGAATCGATCACCGGCCATCAGCGACTGCGTGGGGCGGACCTTCCAGGTTTCGCCCGCCACCACCGACCATCCGGCCTCCCCGGCCGCCAGCGGCGTATCCGCGGTACCGGTTTCCCCAACCAGCGCCTCGGCCGCGGTCGAGACCGGCGCATGCCGCGCCCGCATCAGCATCCACAGGCTCAGCCCCACGCCGGCAATGCCGACGAAGGCGATGCCCCCGATCACGCCCAGGTTCACGCCGTAGCCCGGCACATCGGCGTCCATCAGCATGATGGAACCGAACACGAACGCGGCGACCCCGCCCAGCCCCAGGGCACCGAAACTGGGCGCGAAGGCCTCGGCGATCATCAACGCGACGCCGAGCGCCATCAGTGCCAGACCGGCGTAGTTGACCGGCAGGGCCTGGAACGCGAACAGCGCGAGCAGCAGCGAGATCGCCCCGACCACGCCGGGCACGATCGCGCCGGGGCTGTAGCCCTCCAGCAGCAGCCCGTAGATTCCGATCATCATCAGGATGTAGGCCACGGTGGGGTTGGTGATGATCGACAGCAGTTCGATGCGCCAGTCCGGCTCCACGCGTTCCAGCGTCAGCGCGGCGGTGTCCAGCGTCACCTCACCACCGGAGACCTCCACGGTCTGGCCGTCGATCTGTTTCAGCAGATCGCCGACATCCCGCGCGATCAGATCGATCACGCTGTCGGCCAATGCGGCATCGGCGGACAGGCTCACGCCCTCGCGGACCGCGCGCTCGGCCCAGTCGGCATTGCGACCCCGACGTTCGGCCAGTCCGCGGATGTAGGCCACGGCGTCGTTGACCGCCTTGCGCCGGGACGCGGTGCCGGCATCGGCCGGTTCCGATGGCCGGTCGCTTTCGGCTTGTTCCGAATCGGAATCCGTCGACTCGGCGTCCCCATCCGACGGCGCCGGCTTGTCGGGCTGCCCGCCCGGCGAGCCGCCGACCGGGATCGGTGTCGCCGCGCCGAGGTTGGTCGCCGGCGCCATCGCCGCGATGTGGCTGGCGTAGAGAATGTAGGTGCCGGCGCTGGCCGCGCGCGAGCCGGACGGCGACACGTAGGTAACGACAGGAATCGGACTGCCGAGGATGCGCTTGATGATGTCGCGCATGGCGCTGTCCAGCCCGCCGGGCGTGTCCAGCTCCAGGATCAGCAGGGATGCGCCGCCCTCGATCGCCGCATCCAGCGAAGCCTCGAAATAGGCCGCGGTCGCGGGGCTGATGGCGCCGTCCAGCGCCACGATCACGCCCTGTCCGGACGTTTCCGCCCGGCTTTCGGAGACGGTGAGCAGCGTGCTCAAACCGACCATCAGTAGAGCCATCCATCGCATGCGGCGAGCGTACCACCACTGTTCCGCGCATGCTCCGCGACCCGCCCTCGCGACACGCGCTGGCCGGATGCCCCTGCGACGGATGACAAGCGCCGGGGCTTCTGCCAATGTCCGGGTTTCACCAGCATGCCCCGGGAGACCTCCGATTTCACGAACGAGCGTGAGCTACTCCGTCGGCGAAGAAATCGCCCACACCATCACGCACGGCCTGGGCGCCGTGCTGGGCATTGGTGGTCTCGCGGTGCTGGTCGGCTTCGCCGTCCCCACCGGCGACGTCAAGCTGCTGGTGGGTTGCAGCGTGTTCGGCGCGACACTGATCGTCACCTACACGGCCTCGGCGCTCTACCACGGCATTCCGCACGAAACCGCGAAGCCGGTGCTCAAGGCCATCGACCATGCATCGATTTATCTGCTGATCGCCGGCACCTACCCACCCTTCGCCCTGTCGGTGCTGACACCGCCCTGGGGCTGGAGCCTGTTCGCGGTGGTCTGGAGCCTCGCGGCGGTGGGCGTGATCTTCAAGGTGTTCACCGCCGGCCGATACGACTGGTTTTCCGTCGCGCTGTACCTGGGCATGGGCTGGGTCGCGGTCGTGGCCACCAAGCCCATCATCGAGCTTTTCCCCCTGGGCGGCATTCTGCTCATGCTGGGGGGCGGCATCGCCTACACGTTGGGCGTGGTCTTTTACTTGTGGCGCTCGCTGAAGTATCACCATGCCATCTGGCATGTGTTCGTGATCGCCGGCAGCCTGCTGCACTATTTCGCGGTGCTGTTCTACGTGATTCCGTACGTCAGGCACTGAGCCGGATACGGCGAGGACTCGAAGGTGCTCGAGCGATGAACGCGAACAAGCCTCAACGCCCGAAACCGCCACCGCGGACACCGCGCGCCCTGCGCCAGAAACTCGTCCAGCGCGCACCCGAGCTGGAACGGCGCGCCTATGCGCGCTTCGCCCGCCCCAACCGGTGGGGCTTCGAAATCACCCGAATCCTGCCGGTCACGCTGGGCACATCGATCGGCCTCTGGGCGTTCGCGCCGCTGAAAACAATGCGTACGCTCACGCCATACGTCGGCGCCGCGGCGCTGATCTGCGCCGGGCTCTACCTGTTCCGCGTGCTTGCCCGGATCGGACATTTTTCCAACGAGCATCTGGCCCGGCTTCCCGATCCGGGGCGCCCCTCGCTGATCCGGCTGAGGCGGTCGCTGTACCGGATGGCCGTGGTACTGATC
>NZ_CAXFCL010000172.1:0-4498 GCF_964000955.1 uncultured Abyssibacter sp. | reverse complement strand
TACATCCCCTTGACCGTAGGCGGCGGCGTGCGGACCAATGCGGACGTACGCGCGCTGCTCAACGCGGGTGCGGACAAGGTGTCGATCAACACCGCGGCGGTGGATCGCCCCGAGTTCGTGTCAGAGGCCGCCGAGCGTTACGGCTCGCAGTGCATCGTCGGTGCGATCGACGCGCGGCGCCCGAAGAAGAAGCGAAAGCAGGATGACGCGCCGACCGGCTGGCACGTCTATACCCACGGCGGCCGCAAGTCGACCGGCATGGACGCGGTGGAATGGGCGCAGCGCCTGGTCGAGCTGGGCGCCGGCGAGATCCTGCTGACCAGCATGGACCGCGACGGCACCAAGGAAGGCTTCGATGTCGACCTGACCCGCGCCGTGGCGGATGCCGTGCCGGTGCCGGTGATCGCATCGGGTGGGGTCGGCGCGCTGGACGACTTGTATGATGGCCTTGTCGCGGGCCATGCCGATGCCGTTCTCGCCGCCAGCATCTTTCACTTCGGTCAGTACACCGTCGGCGAGGCCAAGGATTTTCTTGCCGAGCGCGGGGTGCGGGTCCGACGCTAGCCGCCGCCAACGCGCGCTGGCGTCACGATTCTGCAACCTGCAGGCTGTGCAATATGAACGCTTCCGACATTCTCACGCAGCTCACCCAGACTTTGGTGGAGCGACGTGATGCCTCCCCGGATGAATCCTATGTCGCCCGCCTGCACGCGGGTGGAGCGGCGGCGATCGGCAAGAAGGTGGGCGAGGAAGCGGCGGAAGTGATCATCGCGGGTCTGGACGACCAGCCCGAGGCACTGGTCCATGAAGTGGCCGACCTCTGGTTTCACACGATGGTCCTGTTGAATCACCATGGACTGGACGCGACCGCGGTGCTCGCAGAATTGCAGCGCCGCTTCGGCGTGTCCGGTCTGGACGAAAAGGCGGCAAGGGCCGCGGAGGGCAAGTAATCATGGGTCTAGGCGGCATCAGCATGTGGCAGCTTCTGATCATTCTGGCGATCGTGCTGCTGGTCTTCGGCACCAAGCGTGTCCGGAACCTGGGCGGTGATCTCGGCGGAGCGATCAAGGGCTTCAAGTCGGCCATGAAGGAAGGCGAGGAGGAGCAGGCGAAGTCCGACGACGACGCCGATCCGGCGTCGATCTCGGCCGATAAGTCGGAATCCGCCGAGGAGACGACCAAGACCGGCGAGCGGCAATCCTCCTGATTGCCGCGCAGGTTCCGTCATGTTCGACATCGGCTTCTGGGAACTGCTGCTGATCTTCAGCATCGCGCTGATCGTGCTCGGCCCCGAGCGTCTGCCGAAGGCGGCGCGCACGGTGGGGCACTGGACTGGTCGCGCCCGCGCCTTCGTGCGCAATCTGACCACCGAACTGGAGCGGGAAACCCGCAAGTCCGAGGCGGCCCGATCCTTCGCCGAGGCCAAGCGGGTCATGCAGCAGTCCGTCACGGATCTGGACAAGCAGGCGGACGACGATGGGTCGACCTCGACATCTTCGCAGGAAAAGGCCTCCAAGCAGGCTGCGTCAGGTGAGTGAGACGCTGGGCGGCGATGCGCCGCTGCTGTCCCATCTGCTGGAACTGCGCGGTCGCCTGATCAGGGCGATGGCCGGCGTGTTGCTGGTGTTTCTGCCGCTGGCCTTCTTCGCGCAGGAAATCTTCTCCTATCTGGCGGTGCCGCTGCTGGCGCAGATGCCGGCCGGCACCAGCATGATCGCGACCGAGGTCGCAGCGCCGTTTCTGACCCCGTTCAAGCTCGCGATGCTGCTGGCGGTGGTGCTGTCCATGCCCTGGATTCTCTACCAGGTCTGGGCGTTCGTCGCCCCGGGCCTGTACAAGAGCGAGCAGCGTCTGGCGGTGCCGCTGCTGCTGTCCAGCACCCTGTTGTTCTACCTGGGCATGGCGTTCGCCTACTTCGTCGTGTTTCCGCTGATCTTCGGGTTTCTGGTGTCCGTGGCGCCCGAAGGCGTGGCGGTGATGACCGACATCAGCCGCTACCTGGATTTCGTCATCAAGCTGTTTCTCGCGTTCGGGGCCGCGTTCGAGACGCCGGTCGCGATCGTGCTGATGGTCTGGGCCGGGTTCACCACACCGGGGCAACTCAAGGCCAAGCGCCCCTACGTGCTGGTCGCCGTGTTCGTCATCGGCATGCTGCTGACCCCGCCGGACATCGTCTCCCAGACCCTGCTGGCCCTGCCTGCCTACATCCTGTTCGAGATTGGCATCATCGCCGCTCGCATGCTGGTGCCGGGATCGAAGCAGGTCGACGAGCAGATCAAGGCGGGTGAGCGTGAGTAGCGACGCTCGGGTTTCTCGGGTCTAGGGTGAGTTTGCTGCGCGCGGTCTCCAGGCATCCCTGATATTTCTCGATCGCCTCCGGATCGCCGTGCAGTTTCCCAAGTTGCGGGATTGCGGCTTCCAGTAGCACGACCGCTTCGGCATATTTCCCTTTCCCCAGCAGCGCCTGACCACGAATCGCATTGAGACGCGCCGCCCACTCGGGTTCACCTTGCGCCGCGGTCAACTTGGTCGACTCCAGGCCGTCCAGCAGGGCAAGGCTGTGATCATATTGCCCTTCGTCCGCATGGGCTTCCGCCGCGAACACACGAAACGCCTGTGAGGCGGCGTCGTCGTTGCCGCTGGCGATCCGGAGGGTTTCTCCAACCTCTTCAACGAGGGCCAGCCCCACCGCCTGATCGCCGCATTCGTATTCCTTGAAGCCGAGATTTCCTTTCTCGATCAGCGAGAAGCGATTGTCCGCGCCGACGAACCGGGCCGCATCCGCGCTGACTTGCCGCATGAGCTCGAGAGACTGTTCGCAGTTGCCGGCCTCATCGTGGATCGCCGCCAGTTGAGAGCGGACCAGCAACTGCGTCCTCCAGGCATGAGTGACGGCGATCGCGCTTTCCAGAGCGGACTCGGCGGCTCGCGCGGCCTCATCGTATCGACGCAGTGACCGGAGGCTGCGTGCCAGCATGAGTTGAACATTCGCCTGAAGTTCCTGGCCGCCTTCGGTTGGCGTCAGCGCCATTTCCCGCAGCAGGGATTGCGCCTGTTCCATGGCGGCTTCGGGTTTTCCGACGCGGATGAGCGCTTCGGTGATCTGTGATTGCACGCTGAATCGTTCCAGCCGGGCGTGCGGGCGCAACCGCAGGAGCAGCGCGGCGGTTTGTTCCAGATAGGGCAGTGCCAGCGTCGGTTCCAGCTTGATCGCGTAGTAGCTGCCGTAGGCGCGTGTCGCCAGCAGCGCGAGCTCCGGGTGGTCTTCCAGCCGTTCCCCGGCCAGTGCATCCGCACGCTCCAGGGTCGCCTTCGTCAAGCTGAAGGACGCGGTGTCCTCGGCATAGGCTTGTGCCTGCGCCAGGTTGTACAAGGCCTCGGCGGTACGAAGATCGCCTTCGCCATGCGCCGCCTCGCTGCTCGCCACCGCGTGCTCAAAATAGTCCATGGCATCCGGGAACTGGCGGATGGTGAATGCCGCGTCCCCCATTGCCTGCCAGACCGCGGCCTCGATCGCGGGTTCGTTCGCGAAACGCTGTTCAACCTGGACGGAGGCAAGCTTCAACAATTCCTGAACAGTGGGGTTTTTTTCGAAACCAGCGCGACCCGGGTTGGCGCCCCCGATGATGTCGTCGGTCAAGAATGCGACCGTGGCCTCGGCGCGTCGTCGCTCCTGTTCCGCTTCGACGCGAGCACGATCACTCTGTTCGAACAGCCATAGCGTGGCCGCCAAACCGGCGATGAGGATGCCGATGGTCGCCGCAACCCAGGGTCGCCTGGCTTTCGTGCGCTCCAGGGCCGCCGCCGCGGTTCGGGCCTGTCGTTCCGCATCAGCGATGCGCTGGCTTTCGTTTCGACGTGATTCCAGCGTTCGCAGCCGTTTGGTCAACTCCGACACGTTCGGTAGCCGCCGCGCCGTATGACCGTCGGTCGCGCGGGCGACGTCTTCTCGGAGCAGTTCATCGCCGACATCGCGCTCCCACCCCGGCGCCATCGGGCGGGACAGGTCGCCAACGAGTATCTGATACAGCATGACGCCCAACGCGTAGACATCGCTTTGCACCGTCGGCGCCTGCCCCGCGACAAGTTCGGGTGCCAGATAAAGCGGTGTGCCGCTGCTGGAGCTTCCACCAATGCCCTGGGTCAGCGTTAGCCCCAGGCTGGTGATCCCGAGCTCGTCCAGTCGTCCGGGCTCCAGCAGCCGGCTGCTGCCGAAGTCGGTCAGGCGTGGGTGCCAGGCGCCGTCTTCACCGGTGACCAGCACGTTGCCGGGTTTCAGGTCCTTGTGCAGGACGCCGACGCTGTGCGCGGCGGCGACGGCTTCGCAAATCCGGATGAAGAACGCCAGGCGCTCCTCCAGAGACATCTTGCCGAGCGCATCACCGGTTTGCGCCCAATCCGAAAGGTTTTGTCCGCCGTACTCGCACTCGAGAAAGAACGGAGCGGTCTCGAAGTTCCAGTCGATGATGCGAACGAAATCGTCACGCTCCCCCAGGCT
>NZ_CAXFCL010000171.1:0-5202 GCF_964000955.1 uncultured Abyssibacter sp. | reverse complement strand
CCAGGCAAGGCGCGAGGAGCGAGGTTTGGTCATTCCAAATGAACGACGAGCAACGCCGCATGGCCTGTTTTCAGGCGGCAACTTGGCGGCGTGAATCAATCAGTGCTCCCCTAGAGCGATGCGAGAAAGCGAATGACCTGACGGCGCTGCCGCGCGGGCAGATCGGCCCAGCGGAGGCGCGCGGCTTCGGCGTCACCTCCGTGCCACAGAATCGCCTCGATCAGCGTCCTGGCGCGACCGTCATGAAGAAATCCCGCCTGTGCGCCCGACACCGTCTGCGTATGCCCGAGCCCCCACAACGGCGCGGTCCGCCAGTCACGCCCTCCAGCCTCGCCGTCGACGATGCCGTCGGCCAGATCGGGCCCCATGTCATGCAGCAGCAGGTCGGTGTACGGCCAGATCTGCTGGTCGGACAGCGCCTCCGAGTCGGGAACCCGCGCTGTCGTCCAGCTTGGCCGGTGACAGTCGGCGCAGCCGATGTCGGCGAACAGCGCCTCCCCGGCGAGCACATCGTCGCGGTCGTGGTCGCGCCGGGCGGGCGGCGCGAGATGACGGCTGTAGAACACCAGCGCCTCGGCGATCTGCGCCGACACCTCGGGATCACCGCCACTCGGCAGTTCGCGGCAACCCGTGTGGGAGTCGGTGCAGACATCCTGTTCGAACAGGTCCGAGGTCAGCCCCATGTCCACGAACAGCGCGTGCAAGACCTGCTGCTCCACCGTGGTCTGACCGGCCTTCCAACCGAAACGGGCGATCCGCGTCTCGCCGCTGCGCCGATCGGTCGCGCGGTTCAGACGCCCGCGCGGACCGTCCGGTCTGGCGAACTGCCGCCTGGCCTCGTCTTCCAGGTCCCGTTCGGCGATCGCCTCCAGCAGGCCCACGCCGATCATCGGCGGCGGCACCCGCAGTGCCAGGCGGACGTTGGATGGTTTGCCGTAGCCCCAATCCGATACGGCGATCGCTGGTGCACGCAATTCCACCCGGGTACCGTCCGGCAGGATCGATTCGGTGATCCGCCAGTCCACGACCACCCGGGCTTCCGGGGCAAGCGCGGGCACCGCGCGAGTCTGCAACTGGCTACCGTAGACCGGATGGGATCGGCCATCGAGACCAGCGATGCGAACGACCGCGGCGGTTAGCGGATCGTCGAGACTCGTTGGCGCATGTCCGCGTCCGTCGCGCAGGTGACAATCCTGGCAGGCCGCGGCGTTGAACAGCGGCCCCAGCCCGTCACGCGCCGCGGTGGACGCCGGCGCCTGCACCCAGGGCTGGGTGAAAAAGGCGTTGCCGACCGCGAACAGGCCTCGTGCCGCTGGCGCCAGATTCGCCGATGGCTGAGAAAACGCATCCAGCGCCAGATGCGTGCCCGGATGACGCGAGACATAACTGGTCTCGCCGCCAGGCAGCGCTCTGGACGGGAGGCCGTCAACGGTGGGCTCCGCATAGTGCCCGAAGCGTTGAGCCCGCGGCTCCTGCTCGGATTCGCAGGCTGGCAGCAGGACAGCCAGCAGGGCGACGGACATGGCGATCAGCAACCGGGCCTTCACGGTGCATCACCCGGCTGCGGCGCTTGCGGATTCAGCGTGCCGAGCCCCAGCGCGATCCCGAGCCGGGTCAGCAAAGCGGATTGCACGGTGAGCGCGGACGCGGCGTCGGACAGCAGCCGAGACCCCCGGAGGTTGTCCGGCGCGATGAGTTGATCGAAGCGCTCTCCGCGCTCGCCGGCGTCGAAGATGCGTTGCATGGCCTGACGGCTGGCGGCAAACGCGGCGTCCAGCGCGTCGGCCAGCTCCGGGTCCGTCGCCCGCGCGAGTTCGGCGACGCCGGGACCGGCATCATCTTCGGCGCCATCGCCGTAGTAGAAGCGCTCGATACCCAGCGTGTTGAACCACAGGGAGCGGTGGGTCTGATCGGAAAAGCAGTCTTGTTCCTCCTCCGGCGCGCGGGTGACCAGCGCGACGCGGATGCGTTCGCCGGCCAGCTCCTCGCCGGCCAGCGTCGCCAGGCCGAACAGCAGCCGGCGCAGGCCTTCGTCGGGATCGCCGTGAACGAGGCGATCACCGAAGCTTCCGGCCTGCGGTCCCCACGTCGCGGTCATTCCTTGCAAGTCGATTCGCAGCAGTTCCGTCGCGGCCGTCAGAACGACCTGGCGACGCCGGCAGTGCCGGGGCGGGGCGGGGCGCGGGCCATCGGTACAACCATCACCCGAGGCGAAATCGGTCCAGGGACGATCGCCGGCCCCCGGCCCGTTGCCGTTGAGGTCCTGGCCCCACAGCATGAACTCGATGGCGTGAAACCCCGTGGCCACGTTGGCTTCCACGTCGCTGAGCGACTGGGCGTCCAGCAGGGTGCGTCGATTCAAGGGTTCCAGGCGCAGCTGACGCCCGCCAATATCGATGGTCTCGCTGGCGATCAGATTGGCCGTTGCATGCGGGTTGGAGACCGAGGCCAGGGACGGGTCCGCGACATAGTCGAGAAATCCCTCGTCCAGCGGCCAGGCGTTGACCCGGGTTTCCCACTCGTCGACGAACCAGTGACCAAAGCGCAGGGCCTCGGTCAGCGAGTAGGCCGCCTTGGCGTTCACCCAGGCCTGACGCGCCTGTGCCAGCGTTGCCGGGTCCGGCCGTGCGGAGAGTGCCTCCACGGCCGTCTCCAGCTCCACCACCGCATTACGCGCATCGGCATAACCGCTATGAGCCAGTTCACGGTAGCGTTCCAGCACGTCCCGCACCGCAGGCCCGGGATCACGCGAACAGGCCGCGACGACGAGGACGAGCAGCAGGGCCGGACACCACCGCAACCGGCGCGGAAAGATGAACGAATGGATCAACTCGGTCCAGTGGGGAGGTCAGGTCAACCCGGGTGATTCTTGAGGGTATGGACCGCCCAGACAAGACACCGGCCGCCCACTTGGCACTGAAAGGCGCTAGTCGGTCCAGCCCAGCTCGGCGCGGGTCAGATGAAAGGTTTCCACCGGCTGGGGCGGCACGTTGCCCTCCGCGTTGTCGCCGTACCACTCGACGGTGATGGTGTCACCGAGGATCGACGCCCACATGAACCCGGAGGAGGCGCGGTAATCGGAGATGCCGTTGTCACCCTGACGCTCCTCGAAGCCGAGATTGGTCGCGGCGCGGGTTTCCGTGCGACCTCCGGCGCCGGAGACGACGAATTCAGTGCGGCCACAGGACTCCACCGGCTTGAGCCAGCGCATGTCGTGCTCGTGGCCCTGGACGTGGAACTGCACGCGGTCGCAAAGCGTTTCCTCCATCGCGGCCTTGAAGCTGGCCGTGCCGTCGCCGTAGTTGCCGTTGGAGATGTAGTTGTAGTGGCTGAAGGAGATCTTCCATCGGGCCGTGGACAGGTCGACGGCCTCGGCCAGCCATTCCCGCTGGAACGCGGTGTCGTGGGTGAGGCTGTCCAGCGGAAGCGCGCCCGAGTCGCCGTCCAGGGTGTCGCTGTCCACCGCGAACAGTTCCAGCACATCGCCCCAGCGGTGGCTGTAGTAACGCGCCGGCATGTTCCACATGTCACTGGGGCGATCCGCCCGATAGTGGTAGTCGACCTGGACGTCGCCGATCAGCGGCGTCTGCCCGGTGAAACCGTTGTCGTGATTGCCCAGCACCAGATAGAACGGAATCCCGACCGGTGCGTAGATGTCCTCGAACGCGGTGTTGAACTGCGGATCGACCACGCTGGTGGCGCCGAAGTAGTAGATGTTGTCCCCGGCGGCCATGGCGAAGTGACAGCCCAGCACGGTCTCGGAGGCCTTGGCGGCGCAGACATCCGCCACGGTCTGGCCCAACGCGGCCTGGACGGCATCCTGGGTGCCGGCGTCGCCGATGATGATGAAATTCAGCGGCACGGACGCATCGTGCGCGGTCGTCTCGGTGGTCGGCGGATGCGTGTTGATGCTGCCGGCGTTGTCAGCGATCGGCGCCGGCGTGTCGGGATTGCCACCGGTGCCACCGTCGGGCGGTGGGGTGACGGGCGATGAGCTGCCACAGGCTGACAGCAACACGAATACGGCGGCAACGACGGCCGACAGGACAAGACGCATGAGAACAGACCCCAGAAAAAAGCCGCGGGAGTCTATCCGGCGCATGTGACAGTGATGTGATGCGCGGGGGTTCCGCGTCAACCGTGGTCCGATTCAGTCGTTCAGAACGGCTTCCATGGTGATCGCGGGCTTGAGCGCCTTGGAGATCGGACAACCGCTCTTCGCCGCGTTGGCCGCCTCCATGAACTGCGCCTCGGATGCACCGGGCACCTTGGCGGACACGTCGAGGTGGATCATCGTCACTGCGAACGCCCCGTCCACCTGTTCCAGTGTCACGGTGGCCTTCGTCTCGATGTAGTCAGGTGTCAGATCAGCCTGGCTGAGAATCATCGACAACGCCATGGAGTAGCAGCCGGCGTGGGCGGCGCCGATCAGCTCCTCCGGGTTCGTGCCCTTGCCGTCCTCGAAACGGGTTCCGAAAGAGTAGCGGGTATCGTCCAGCACGCCGCTCTGCGTCGAAATCGTCCCGTTTCCATCCTTGAGGCCGCCGTTCCAGCGTGCGGTTGCCAAGCGTTTCATGCTAACTCCTTGTCGTCGAAACCGGAGAGCTGTCGGCGTCATGCGGCGCCGGCAGCTCTCCAATTGCGACTACTGAAGAGCCGGCGGGTTCACTGGGCGGGCTCCTGATCGCCGTCGGATTGCGGCCCGGCGTCCTCCACCATCCGTCCATGGCGGCCGTCACCGGCGGTGAATCGTCGTGCTCCGGCCAACGTCTCTCCGGATGCCAGGGTGTCGAGACCGAGTTCAAACTCACGCCGCAGCGCGTCGCTCTCGGTTAGTCCCCATTGATCCAGGACACTGTGTCGATCGTTGCGCATGCAATGCTGCGGGAGCCGGGAGAGCGATTCCGCAAGTTCCAGTGACGCACGACGGGCCTGGCCCGTCGGCACCAGCCGGTTCGCCAGCCCCCAGTCGAAGGCCTCACGGGCATCGACGGCACGCCCGGTGAGAATCATGTCCATCGCACGGCTCTGGCCGATCAGCCGCGGCAGCCGCACGGTGCCACCGTCGATCAAGGGCACGCCGAAACGCCGGCAGAACACGCCGAATACCGCGGTTTCCGAGGCCACGCGCAAGTCGCACCACAGGGCGAGTTCGAGACCGCCCGCGACGGCGTGGCCCTCGACGGCGGCGATCACCGGCTT
>NZ_CAXFCL010000170.1:0-37076 GCF_964000955.1 uncultured Abyssibacter sp. | reverse complement strand
CGCGTCCATCTCGGCGCCGAGGTTGCGGGCCTCCTCGCCCAGATCGAAGTCGATCGGGACTTCGCCCACCTCCGGCAACTCGGCCGTTTCACCGGCATAGAGCCGGCGGCCGGCTTCCTCCAGCAAACGCTTGGGGTCGCCGTAGACCAGCGGCCAGGCCTTGGCGCGCAGGTTGTACAGATAGATGTCGTATTCGGTGGTCAGCCCGTAGCCGCCGAAGGTGTGCAGGGCATGGGCGACGGCCCGGGCCGCGGTATCGGCATTCCACCACGCCGTCATCGACACCTGCGGCGCCGCTTCCGGCAGGCCGTGGGCGATGTCGTGGATGGTTTTCCAGGTCAGGTACTTGCCGCCATGCGCATCGGTGACCAGATCCGCCATCGGATGCGAGATCGCCTGGTACTGGCCGATGGGCTGGCCGAATGCCTTGCGCTCGCAGGCGTATTCCGCCGCCATTTTCAGCGCCTGCCGGGACAGGCCGGCCAGCGCCGCGGCGATCAGCAGCTTCCATTCCTCGACGCCCTGGGCGAAGACCTTCAGGCCCTCGGGCGTGTCCGACAACAGGCTGCGTTCGCCATCGGCGAGATCGATTTCGGCGATGGCGGTGGAGGCCAGGTTGCCTTCCGCTTCCTGCGCCGCCGGCTTGACCAGCACGATCCGGTCACCGTCCCGGGCAATCACCGCGGAGGCGACGGCGCCGCCCGCGATCCACTGTTTCGGTTGTATGGACGCGTCGTGCAGGGCCAGCGACACGACCGACTCGCCGAGTACCAGCTGGTCCAGCAGTTCGCGGTTGGCATCACCGCCGAGCAGCGCCAGCAGTCTGGCGGCGATCAGGGTTTCGGCCAGCGGGCCGGAGGCCAGCGTGCGACCGGCTTCCTCCATCAGCACCGCGGCGTCGATGACGCCCATGCCCAGGCCGTCGGCATCTTCCGGCACGCGCAGCGAGAACGCGCCGAGCTCGCCGAGCCCCTGCCACAGTGCGGCATCGAAACCCCGCTCTTCGGCGGCACGGACCCGCGCCATGCTGCTGTGTTCGTCGAGGAAACGCGCGAAGTTGTCGCGCATCAACTGCTGATCGTCGGAGAGTTCGAAATTCATAGTCGGCTTGTCGTTTTGATTCTTGTCTGCGCTACGGCAGCAGTGTTTTCAGTTCCACCGATTCGTCGGCGAGCACCGCCTTGTCGGGCCGCATCTTCGCCGCGACCAGTTTCTTGCCGACCATGAAGTCCCGCGGGCGGTTGACTGCATCCACCGCGATCAGCACGCCGTCCCGCAGGTAGAAGGCGGCGAAGCTGTTTTCGTCCATGGAGCCGCGGATCACCACGTCGTCGAAGCCCTGCGACAGGCCGACGATCTGCAGCTTGAGGTCGTACTGGTCGGACCAGAACCACGGCACGGCCGCGTAGGGCGTGCGCTGGCCGCAGATGGTCGCGGCGGCGACGCGCGCCTGTTCGCTGGCGTTGGGCACGGATTCCAGGCGCACGCGGCGACCGAGAAAGCCGTTGTCGTGGTTGGTGCAGTCGCCGGCGGCGACGATGTCCGGGTCGCTGGTCTGCGTGTACAGGTCGACCAGCACGCCGTTGTCGCAGGCGATGCCGGCGGCCTCGGCGAGTTCGGTGTTGGGGATCAGGCCGATGCCGACGATGACGATGTCGGCCGGCAGCCGCGTGCCGTCCTGCAACACCACGGTCTCGACCGTGTCCCCGCCTTCCAGCGCGGTGACGCCGGCGCCGAGGCGGATGTCCACGCCATGGGCGCGGTGTGCCTTCTCGTAGTAACTGGACAGCTCCGGTCCGGCGACGCGGGCGAGCAGGCGAGGCATGGCCTCGACCAGCGTGACATCCAGCGATTGCTTGATACCGACTGCCGCGGCTTCCAGGCCGATGTAACCGCCGCCGATGATCACCAGCCGTTTGCCGGCCCCGAACTGCTCCTTGAGGCGGCGGATGTCATCCAGCGTTCGGATGTAATGCACGTTGGGCTTGTCGGCGCCGTCCAGCGGGATACGGCGGGCATGGCCGCCGGTGGCCAGCGCCAGCTTGTCGTAGCCCAGCGACTCGCCGTCGGACAACGTGACGGTATGTGCCTCGCGGTCGATGGCCGTGACCTGACAGCCGGTGCGCAGCTCGATGTCGTGCTTGGGGTAGGCGTCGCGCGGCTTGATGTAGAGCTTGTCTTCCGGGATGTCGCCGGAAAGGTAGGCCTTGGACAGCGGCGGGCGCCGGTAGGGCGCGAAGGGTTCATCGCCGATCAGGACGATGCGGCCCTCGTACTTGAGCGAGCGTAGTGAGGTCGCGATGTCGTTGCCGGCCTGACCGGCCCCGATGATGACGGTGGTGCTCATAACTTCCCGGTGACCGGGATCAGCGCGCCGGTCACGGCGGATGCGCCGTCGCCAAGCAGGAACAGGATCACGTTCGCCAGATCCTGCGGTGTCACCCAGGCCGAGAAATCGGACTTGGGCATGTCGGCCCGGTTCGCGGGGGTGTCGATGATGCTGGGCAGCACCGCGTTGACGGTGATGCTGCGCTTTTTCAGCTCGACGGCCAGCGATTCGGTGAGCTTGGCGACACCGGCCTTGGACGCCGCGTAGGCACCCATGCCCATGTCGGCCTTGGCCGCGCCGGCCGCGCCGATGTTGACGATGCGGCCGCCGTTGTCGGTCAGATGGGGCAGGGCGCCCTTGCAGGCGTTGACTGCGGTGCGGACGTTCATCCGGAACATGCGTTCCCAGGTGTCGATGCTGCCGTCGGCAACGCTTTCCCAGACGAAGCCGCCGGCGATGTTCACCAGCGCGTCGATGCGGCCGTAGCGTTCGGCGATGCCCGCCAGCGCCTGGGCGGTGGCCTCGGCGTCACCGAGGTCCACGGTCACGAGTTCACTGACGCCGTCGACCGGGGTGCCGTCGACCACGTCGATGGCGACGACGGTGGCGCCGGCGGCGACCGCGTTGGTCGCGACAACACGTCCCAGCGCGCCCAGCGCGCCGGTAATCACTACAACGTTGCTATTCATGGGGCTATCCCTGCGGTGTGTCCCTGCGTTCGGCCTGTGGTTTAGTTGGTCGGCGCGCCGAGGTAGCGGTCCATCTCCTGGTGCATGTTCAGGATCAGCCGCTCCTGGTCCTTGGCCAGCCAGATCTGCCTGCAACCGTCGGTATGCAAACCCTTCTGCATGCGCGGGATGTTCCCCAGATCCTGGCGCGGAATCTTCAGCACCTGCTCGGGGTCATCGATATCGGTGACGTGCTGCACCTCGGCACGTTCCAGTTCGGCGTCGGCGGGGCGCGTGCGGGTCGAGAAGATCTCGAACACGCAGTGGTCCGGATCGAAGCCCACGGGCCGCACGCGATAAATCATCGCGTTGCCGGCCTGCGGCAGCACCAGCAGGTTCGGGAAGATGAAGATCTCGCCGCCCCACATGCCGAGAATCTCCGGGGTGGGCGTGGGCATCGGGCGTTTTTCCATCGCGGCCTTGGTGTACAGGGCTTTGACGTATTCACCGCCGAGGCTGGAATCTTCCGGAATCGGCTTGCCCTTCAGCGAGCGGACCAGGTCGACGTCTTCCTTCAGCACCATGGCGTCCATGCCTTCGACCAGCAGGTTGAGCCGGTCGGCCATGGCATCGACGGGGTCGATGGTCTGGTTCTTCACGTGCCCCGCCATCGCGGTTTTCTTGCCGCCGTAGAAGCGGCCATGACCGTTGGCGAAGTTCTCGTAGATCACGTTGTTGTGCGCGAAGGTCGCCTCGACCTCGGCATTGGGCTCGCCCTTCCAGATCACGTCGGCGGCGTCGGGTTCGAGTTGCGGATGCGTGGCCGGCACGTGGTAACCCTCGAAGAAGGCTTCCTGCGCCACCTTCCAGTTGGAGGCGATCGGAATCGCCTTCCACCAGTAGTGGCGCATGTGCTCGATGGCCAGTCCGTCGAGCAGCTCGCGGACGGGTGCGATGAACTCGTCGAAGGGCTGCGGCTCGCGCTCGAAGTTGATGAACACGAAGCCGGCGTAGACCTCGCTGTGGACGGTGCGCAGCGCGACGTCACTGTCTTCCAGCTCCCCGCGCTTGAACTGCTTGCGTTCCAGCACGTACTGGTTGTTGCCTTCCAGGTCCCAGCGCCAGCCGTGGAACGGGCAGATGATGCGACCGTCCTCGAAGTGCCCTGAGCAGGCGGCCAGCGCCGTGCCGCGATGCGGGCAGACGTTGTGATAGGCCTTGATGGTGTCCGCGTCGGTGCGAACGATCAGAACCGTCTGGTCACCGATCTCGTAGATCGTGTGGTCGCCGGGCTCCGGAATCTCGTCCACCCGTGCGGCGGCCTGCCACACCTTCTTCCACAGGCGTTCGTGTTCCAGCCGGGCGAACGCGGGGTCGGTGTAGCGCCCGCTTCGAATGCCACCCGGCAGTGTTCTCCAGCTCTCAGGCCAAATTTCGGGGCTGCCGTCCATGTTTGTCTCCTCGCATGTCTCGCGATCAGGGCCGGCGGCATCCTGGCTTCGCGCCAGCGTCCGCAGGTGTTATTGGATTTCTGCGATCAGCGTGCCGACGTCATAGGTTTCGCCGGCTTCCGCGATGATTTTCAGCGTGCCGGTGCCCGGGGATTCGACCTCCTGCACCGACTTGTCGAGTTCCAGCGAGTACAGCGGCTCGCCTTCTTTCACGCTGGCGCCGTCTGTCGCCAGCCACTCCGCCAGAATGGCTTCCTGTGTCGAGAAACCGACCGAAGGGATACGGACTTCCACACTCATGGTGATGGTCTCTATTTCAGCGTTGACTTGATGGCGGACTCGATGTCAGCCGGCTTGTAGAGGTATTCCTGTTCCAGGATTCGGGCGAAGGGCACGGTGACGTCACGCGAGGTCGCGCGCAGCACCGGTGCCTTCAACTGTCCGAAGAGTTCTTCCTGGATGGTCGCGGCCACTTCGGCGCCGACGCCAAAGCTGCGGGGCGCCTCGTGCACGACCACGGCGCGTCCGGTCTTGGCGACCGAATTCAGCACCGTTTCCTTGTCCCAGGGCGACACCGTGCGCAGATCGACGATCTCGACGGAAATGCCTTCCTCGTCGGCGAGCTTCGCGGCGATCTTGCGGGTGTCCAGCAAGGGACGGCCGTAGCCGATCACGGTGACATCGCCGCCCTCGCGGTCGACATGCGCCTTGCCCAGCGGCAGGCGATGACCCGGATCGGGTTCCGGACCGCTGACCGTGCGGGTCAGCGAGTCCTCGATGAACAGGCAGGGGTCGTCGTCGAAGATGCAGGACGACAGCAGGCCCACGGCGTCGGCCGGAGTCGACGGCACCACAACCTTGATGCCGGCGACATGGGCGAACCAGGCCTCCAGCATGTCCGAGTGCTGACCCGCCGCGCCGATGCCGGCACCGGTGCGGGTGCGGATCGTGATCGGCACATGAGTCTGTCCGCCGGACATGAACCGCAGCTTGGCCGCGTGGTTCACGATCTGGTCCATCGCCACGGTGATGAAGTTCATCAGCATGATTTCGGCGATGGGCCGCATGCCGGCCAGTGACGCGCCGATGGCGGCGCCGACAATGGCCTGCTCGGAAATCGGAGTGGTGCGAACCCGCTCGGCGCCGAACTTGGTCGACAGGCCGGCGGTGACCTTGAATACGCCGCCGCCTTCCTCGTCGGCAATGTCCTCGCCCAGCATGATCACGCTGGGATCGGCCTCCATCGACTCGTACAGGGCGCGTTGGTAGGCCTGGGTGAAGTTGATGGTCCCGCTCATGCGGCGTCTCCGTAGATGTCGCGTGAAATTTCCTCGAGTTCTGGTGCCGGGCTGTCGGCGGCGAACTTCAACGCCTCGTCGATCTGCGCCGAGTACTCCTGCTCGAGTTCCTTGATTTCGGCTTCGCTGGCCGCTCCGCTTTCGATCACCGCCTGGCGGATGGCGGGCATCGGGTCTTTCTCCATCGCGGCGGCGTACTCGTCCTTGGGGATGTACGCGCCGGGATCACCGAAGTAGTGGCCCATGAAGCGGAAGGTCTTGGCTTCCAGCAGCGTCGGGCCGTCACCGGCGCGGGCGCGGGCCACGGCGTCGCGGGAGGCCTCCCACATCGCCTGCGGGTCGTTGCCGTTGACGGTCACGCCGGCCAGATTGGGGCCGTAGGCGGCCGCACGTTCGCTGATGTTCTCCACCGGCGTGGCCTTGGAGTACTGCGTGCACTCGCCATAGCCATTGTTCTGGCACATGAAGATCACCGGCAGCTTCCACAGCGAGGCCAGATTCAATGCCTCGTGGAAGGCGCCGATGTTCGACGCGCCGTCGCCGAAGGTGACCAGCGTGACGCGATCCTCCTTCTTGATCTGGGTGGCCCAGGCCAGCCCATTGGCGATGGGCAGGCCGCTGCCGACGACGCCGGTCGTGACCATCACGCCCGTTTCCGGATGGGTGATGTGCATCGCGCCACCCTTGCCCTTGCAGGCGCCGGTGACCTTGGCGAAGTACTCGGCGAACAGCAGCTTCAGGGGCATCCCCTTGGCGAGCTGGTCGTGGATGCCGCGGTAGGTCGTGACCAGATAGTCCGATGGCTTGAGGTGAACCCCCATGCCCGCCGCGACGACTTCCTGCCCACGAGGGGAGTAGTACACCGCGACCAGACCGCCGGACTTGAGCAGTCCGCGCATCTTCTCGTCGACAACATTAATGAACAGCGCCTTGCGGAATACGTCCATCAAGGCGGACGGGGAATAGTGCTCTGCAGCGGTCATGCGTGGTCTCCTCACCGGCCGATCGCGAATCGGTGCACGTGTATTATTATACAACAATGCTGTTGATTATCTGTACTGAGTCAGCAGTTGTAAATAGCGGGGCGGGCAGTGCGCGGGGCATGAAAACCGGCCGCCCAGCCGCGGATACTTAAATCTATAAACAGGCGATGAAGCGACTTGAGGAGATGTGTACGGCGGCGCTGAATGCGTCGCCCGAGCAGGACGCATTGGCGTTCGGCGAGCACTGGTATTCCCGGGGACGGATGCGGGCGCTGGCCGACCGGCTGGCCGCTCTGCTCGATGCGGCCGGGGCGCCCGCTGATGCACCGGTGGCCTTCGCGCCACGGAATCATCCGGCGTCCGTTGCCGCCCTGATCGGGCTGCTTGCGGCCCGGCGCAATGTTCAGATCGTCTACGTGTTTCAGTCGCCCGCCGGGATTGCCCGCGACCTGCGTCGCCTGGCGCCGGCGGTGGCGGTGGTCGACCGGCGGGATGTCGGCGACGCGCTGCTACAGGGCATGGGCGAAACAGGGACCGCGGTCTTCGCCCTGGGCGACATGGATGTGGCGCCCGTGGCCGGCCTGGAACATTGCCGCGCCCCGCGGGGAGAGCGTGACGACGAGGCGGACGAACGCCGGATCGAGATTCTCACCAGCGGAACCACCGGGCCGCCCAAGCGCTTCGCCATGAGCTACCGGGCCATCGCAACCTATCTGGCCGGCGGTACCGCGTTCGGCACCGGTCAGGACATGTCCGCATTGCCACCGGGGCTGCTGTTCTTTCCGCTGGGCAACATCTCGGGTCTCTACTCGACGCTGCCGACGGTGCTCAGCGGCCGACGTGCCGTGGTTCTGGAGCGCTTCAGCGTCGAGGCCTGGCATGCCCATGTGAAGCGCTACCGGCCCGAGGCCTGCGGCGTGCCGCCGGCCGGTGTCCGAATGATTCTCGACGCCGATCTGCCGCCGGAGGATCTGAGCAGCCTGCGGTTTCTCGGCACCGGCGCCGCACCGCTGGACCCCGAGGTACAGCGTGCGTTCGAGCAGCGTTACGGGGTGCCCATCCTGCTGTCCTACGGCGCGACCGAGTTCGCCGGGCCGGTGACGGCGATGACGCCGCAACTCCACGCCGAATGGGGGCAACACAAGTTCGGCAGTGTGGGCCGGGCGATGCCGGGCGCCAGGCTGCGCGTCGTTGACCCGGACTCTGGCGCCGAATTGCCCGCCGGCGAAGAGGGCGTGCTGGAGGTGGTTTCTCCGCGCATCGGCGAGCACTGGATTCGCACCTCCGACATCGCGGTGCTGGACGCCGACGGGTTCCTGTTTCATCGGGGGCGCGCCGACGGCGCCATCACCCGGGGCGGCTTCAAGCTGCTGCCGGAGGTGATCGAACGGGCGCTGGTCCGGCATCCGGCGGTTGCCGCGGCCGGCGTGGTCGGTGTTGCGGACCGGCGGCTTGGCGAGGTTCCCGTGGCCGTGATCGAGCTGCGACCGGGCAGCACGCGGCCCTCCGTGGATGAACTGGAAGCGCACCTGCGCGAGCACGTATACGCAACCCATGTTCCGGTGGACTGGCGCTTCGTCGAGGCTTTGCCGCGAACACCGCTGCTCAAGGTGGATCAGCGCGCGCTGCGCGCCCTCTTCGAACAGCCCTGAACCGGGAGAACCCGCATGACGCTGCAACTGGATGACTACCGTCTGCTCGGGCGCTCCGGACTCCGGGTGTCACCGCTTTGTCTAGGCACCATGACCTTCGGGTTGCAGGCCGGCTGGGGCAGCGAGGATGCGGAGGCCAGGGCGATGGTCGACCGGTACGTGGACCTGGGTGGCAATTTCATCGACACGGCCAACTTCTACGGTGGCGGCGGCGCCGAACGCGTGCTGGCGCAAAGCATCGAGGGGCGCCGCGAGCAACTGGTCATCGCGACCAAGTATTCGCTGATCATGCGTTCCGGTGACCCGAACGCCTGCGGCAATCACCGCAAGAACCTGGTGCAGTCGGTGGAGGACAGCCTGCGCCGGCTCGGCACCGACTACATCGATCTGATGTATCTGCATGTCTGGGACGGTCTGACGCCGGTCGACGAAATCCTGCGGGCCTTCGATGATCTCGTCCGGGCCGGCAAGCTGCTGTACGTCGGCATTTCCGACACGCCCGCCTGGCAGATCGCGCGGATGCAGGCCATCGCGGAGCTGCGCGGCTGGGCGCCGCTGATCGCCGTGCAGATTCCCTACAACCTGACGCAGCGCACCGTCGAGCGCGAATACATGGGCATGGCCCGCGAAATGGGTCTGGGCGTGCTGCCGTGGTCGCCGCTGGCCGGCGGCGTGTTGTCCGGCAAGTACAGCGCCGCCGATCTTGAGACGAGTGGTCAGGGCATGGATTCGCGCAAGGCCATCAATCTGGCGACCGGGCGGCTGACGCCGCGGGCGCTGGAGATCGCCGGCGTGGTCGACGCCATCGCCGCCGAGACCGGGCGTAGTTCGGCGCAGATCGCACTGGCCTGGACGCTGCTGAATCCGTCCGTGACGGCGCCGATCATCGGCGCGCGCACGCTGGCGCAGATGCAGGACAACCTTGCAGCGCTGGACGTGGAACTGGACGACGATCAACGCGGGCGACTGGATACGGTCAGCCGTATCGAGTCCTGTTTCCCGTACGACATGCTGGGGCCGGCCGCGGCGGCGCGCATGTTCGGCGGGATCAAGATCGCCCGCCATGGATCAGCCAACTAACCGGGGAGACAAGCCGTGCAGGAACGCATCGCAGTGGTGACGGGGGCCAACGCCGGCCTGGGGTATCAGACGACGCGGGCGCTGGCGCAGAAGGGCTATCGCGTGGTGATGGCCTGCCGCAACGAGACCAAGGCCGCCAAGGCCCGCGAGGAATTGCTGGCCGAGGCGCCGGCGGGGGCGATCGAGGTGCTCCGGCTGGATCAGTCAGAGCCGGACTCGATTCGCAGCTTTGTCGACAGCTTCGCCCGGCGCCACGGCCGACTCGACCTGCTGGCCAACAACGCCGGTATTGTCGGGTTGCCGCTCAGCCGCAACAGCGTCGGCCACGAATTGCAGATGGCGACGAACTACCTCGGCGTGTTCGCGCTTACCGGACTGTTGCTGCCGCTGTTTCGCGGCGATGTGCCGGGCCGCATCGTCAACGTCGGCAGCCTGGCGCATCGCCAGGGCAAGATGGATCTTGATGATCTGAACTGGGAAACCGGCGAGTACAAGCCCATGGGGGCCTATGGCCGCAGCAAGCTGGCGGTGATGGCCTGGACGCTGGAACTCGACGCCCGGCTGCGCGCGGCCGGCAGTTCGGTCATGGCCCTGTCCGCGCACCCGGGTTTCGCGGCGACCGAGATCGGCACCAACAACCCGAACCCGATGATCAATCCGCAGAATCCGGTCGGAAAATGGTTCCAGAACCAGGTCCGCCGGTTCATCCCGACCGCGGAAGAGGCGGCGCGCCCGACCCTGCACGCGGCCTGCTCCGACAACGTGCAGGGCGGCGAGTACCACGGGCCCGGCGGCTTCATGGAGATCGGTGGCGCGCCGGCGCCGGCCAAGATCAATCCCAAGGCCAGGGATGCCGCGATGCGCGAGCGCCTGTGGACCCTGTCGGAGGAACTGACCGGGGTGCGCTATCTCTCCGATTGAGGCCGATACGGCCGCCGGGCCGGACTGGGTCCGCGGTGACTGGACGGGGCAGGACGTACCCGTCCACCCGGATGCGCTGGCCCGGGGTGGCGCGGACTATCTGACGCGGGTGTTTCGCGCGGCGGGCAGCCTGCCGGCCGGCAACCGGGTCGTGAACATTGCCCGCATCGACGACTGCCCGGGCGGCAGCACCGGCCGCAAGCTGTTTCTCACCGTGGATTACACAAGCCCGGACGCCGCGCTGGATCGGCGACTGTTCGTGAAGTTTTCCCGCGACCTTGACGACCCGATCCGCGATCGCGCGCGCTTCGAGCTGGACGCCGAGGTGCGTCTGGCGCGCCTGTCTCGCGAAGCCGGCTTTCCGGTCACGGTGCCGACCTGCTATTTCGCCGACTTTCACGGCGCCTCGGGCACCGGCGTACTGATCACGGCCTGCGTGCCGTTCGGCGAGGAGGGCATCGAGCCGCATCGGCCGAAGTGCCTGGATTACAGCTTGTCCGACCCGCTGGAGCATTACCGGGCGCTGGTCCGGGCCCTGGCGCGCCTCGGTGCCGCGCATCGCTCCGGACGCCTGGGCGACGCGGTGGAGCGACAGTTCCCCTGGGTGCCCGAGCGGCAGTTCATCGCGCAACCCATCCGTTACGACGCGGAGCAGCTGCAACGACGGCTCCGGCGCTACGCCGAGTTCTCGCGGCGCCATCCGGCGTTGCTGCCGGAGCATCTGCGTGAGCCCGGGTTCATGGATCAGATGATGGCGGACATCCCGGCTTTTCTGCGTGCCGAGCAGGCGCTCAAGCACTGGCTGCTGGAGGATCGCGACGGCATCGCGCTGATGCACTGGAACGCCAACATCGACAATGCCTGGTTCCGCCGCGGCCCGGATGGAGCGCTGGATTGCGGGTTGATGGATTGGGGGAACGTCGGGCAGATGAACATGGCCCTGGCACTCTGGGGCGCATTGTGTGCGACCGAACTGTGGATATGGGACGAGCATCTGGACGCGTTGCTGACCGTGTTCGTCGACGAACTCCGCGCCGGCGGTGGGCCATCGCTGGATGTGGGACGGCTGCGTGATCAGCTGGTCCTCGGCGTCGTGCTGCTGGGGCTGGGCTGGCTGATGGACGCGCCCGCGTTGATCGAACGTGCCTGCCCGGAACTGGAGCAGGTGACTGATCGGCGGGATCCGGTCTTCGCCGCGAACGAGACCGCGCGGACGCAGTTGCAGATGCTCACCAGCTTTCTCAACGTGTGGCGGCGTCACCGGCCCGCCGATCTGATCGACGCCGTGTTGGCGCGCTGATCTATCCTGAGCGTCCCTGCTCGGAATGAAGCCGCGTTGATCCAGGTTGCCCACGATCCAGTCCCGGTTGCCAGCGGCATTGTCTGCCCGCAGCCGCTGGCGGCCAGCGCTGATCGCGCGTTGGCGGCGCTGGCCGAACTCGCCCCGGATCGACCGGCGCTGCGAGCGAATCCGGGCAGGTATTACCTGACGGAGCGGGCGGCCATTACCGGAAATCGGCACGGCGGCGCGGTGTCGCCCGGCGGAAGCTGTCATCTGCTGCCCGCCGCCGACGGTCGCCTCGCGGTCAACTTGCCGAGATCGGATGACTGGGAATTGCTGCCGGCCTGGTTGGAGAGCGACGACGTCGAAGGCTGGGCGGGCGTCGCCCGGGCCGTTGCGGGGCGATCCGCCGCTGACCTGGTGGAGCGTGCCCGGCTGCTGGGACTCGCGGTCGCGGAGGCCGGGCCGCCGCGTACGGAACCAGTGCCCTGGTTTTCGGTGATCGCGACCGGTGAGACCGCGCCGCCCGGCGAGGCGCCGCTGGTGGTCGACCTGTCATCGCTGTGGGCCGGCCCGCTGTGCGGCCGCCTGCTTGCCGACGCGGGCGCCGAGGTGGTCAAGGTTGAGTCTACGGCGCGTCCGGATGGCGCCCGGTTCGGTCCCCCGGAATTTTATGAGCGACAGAACGCGGCCAAGTCGTTGTTGACGCTGGATCTGCGAACCGAAGCTGGCGTCGCCGAACTGACCGCCTTGCTCCGGCGGGCGGACATCGTCATCGAGGCCTCGCGCCCGCGCGCGTTGCGACAGATGGGGATCGATGCCGAGGCATTGCTGCGCGAGCGCCCGGGGCTGGTCTGGGTCAGCATCACCGGCTACGGCCGCGAGGAGCCCGAGGGGCAGTGGATCGCCTACGGCGACGACGCGGCCGTGGCCGCGGGTCTGAGCTGGGTGCTGCATGCGGCGACCGGCGAATGGATGATTGCCGGTGATGCGATCGCCGATCCGCTGACCGGCCTGCATGCGGCCTGGGCGGCCTGGCGTGCCTATCGGCGGGGTGGTGGTCAGTTGCTGTCGATCGCCCTGTGCGATGTCGTGACGCATGCCTTGCAGGCTTCCGGGCCGCTGAACGCGGAATCGATCCAGCGGCCCAGCGCGCGGTGGATTCCGTGCTGATCCGGAACGCGGAATTGAATGGCCTCCGGGTGTCCGTCCGCATCGCGGACGGGAAAGTCGCCGCGATCGGCCAGGGTCTTCCGGATGCGGGTGGTCCTCTGTTCGATGCGCAGGGTGGCGCCCTGCTGCCGGGTCTGCATGACCATCACCTGCATCTCCATGCGCTGGCGGCCCGTCGCAATTCCGTGCGTTGCGGTCCTCCGGACGTGAGCAATGCTGACACCTTGTCCCTGAGGCTCGTCGAGCTGGACCGGCATTCGGCGGGTTGGCTGCGTGGCGTGGATTACCACGAATCCGTCGCCGGAGACATCGATCGTGACTGGCTGGACGAGCGTTTGCCGCGGCGACCAGCGCGCATCCAGCATCGCGGCGGCCGCCTCTGGGTATTCAACTCCGCGGCGCTGGCGCAACTGGACCCGGGGCCGACCGATCCGCTGGAACGCAAGAACGGGCGCCTGACCGGACGGCTCTACGATGGAGACGCCTGGCTTCGCGAGCGCATGGGTGCGACGCGTCCCAGCCTGGCCGACGTCAGTCGGGAGCTGGCCGGCTACGGGATTACCGGCGTCACCGACACCACACCGCAGAACGGTCCTGGCGATTTGCAGGCATTTGCGAGCGCGCAGGCGAACAATGAACTGCTCCAGGACCTCCGCGTCATGGGCGGCGATGCGCTGCACGGAGCGGACGCCTCGGCCTCGCAGCGCGTGCAACCGGCTGCTCGCAAGTTTCACCTGCTGGAATCCGCGTTGCCGGATTTCGAGGCCTGCTGCCGTGCCGTGCGCCGCGCGCATGCCGCAAACCGCAACGTGGCGTTTCATTGCGTCACGCGCACCGAACTGGTGTTCGTGCTGGGCGTGTTGCGCGGGACGGGTACGCGCCTCGGCGACCGCATCGAACATGCATCGGTGACGCCTCTCGTGCTGCTCCCGCGCTTCCATGAGCTTGGCCTGGCCGTGGTGACGCAGCCGGGGCTTGTTCACAGTCGTGGTGATCGCTATCTGACGGATGTCGACGCCGAGGACCGGGGCGACCTTTATCGGCTTCGCGCCTTCCTCGATGCCGGCATTCGGTTGGCGGGCAGTTCCGATGCGCCGTTCGGCGAGCCGAACCCCTGGGTCGCGATGCAGGCTGCCGTGGACCGCCGGACCCGCGAGGGCCGCGAACTGGGTGGCGCGGAAGCGCTGGCGCCTGACGAGGCTCTGGCGTTGTACACCTCGCCCCTGTCTCGGCCTGGCACCGCCGCGCCGGGCATTCGTTCCGGGATGCCCGCGGATCTTTGTGTGCTCGACCGCGGCTGGGCGCGGGCGCGAGCGTCCCTGGCCGATGTGCGCGTCCGTCTCACGCTGCGGGCCGGCGAATGCATTCACCGGGCGACGCGGACGTCGGCTCCAACCGAGCGGATGGCATGAAGCCGTTGACCGCCGGTCAGCTCAGCGAGCTTGCACGGGCTGCCTCGGTACCGGTCGGCTATTCCGCGTTGGGCGATCAGCCCTTTGTCGTTGTGCATCTGAGCAGCCTGGAGGACGTGAACGTCGATGGCGATCGCTTGATGCAACTGCCCTGTCCGGTCCTCGGTATTGGTGAGTCCGGCCATCCGCTCGCGGCGTATTGCGACGTCATCGTCGCGACCGAACATGAAGCCGAGAAGCTTGCTCGGCGGATTGCCGTCAACCCGCAGGCGGCTGCCGTCCTGGTTCAGGTGCTGCGTGCGAGCGAGTCCCTGCCTCTGGAGTCCGCATTGCAGGTGGAGTCGCTGGCCTATGCCACCTTGCAGGGAGGGGCCGAGCATCGACGCTGGCTGGCAAGCCGCTCGCCGCCGTCCGTCGCCCCCGTGGAATCGGGGCCGGCGGTGCTGATCGAGCGCGATGCCGGCGTGCTTCGCCTGACCCTGAACCGCCCGGACAACCACAACGCCATGACCGTCGAGATGCGCGATGCGCTGATCGAGGCGCTGGAGCTGGCGGTCATCGACGGGGACATCGAGCGGATTGAGCTGCGCGGTCGTGGCCGATGCTTCTCCACCGGCGGCGAGCTCAGTGAATTCGGCACGCTCCCGGATGTGGCAACGGCCCATCTGGTTCGCTCGCTGGCGCTGCCGGGACGGCTGCTGGCTGCTCTCAATGAGCGGACCACCGCATACGTGCATGGCGCCTGCATCGGTTCCGGCATCGAGTTTCCGGCTTTCGCCGGGCGTGTCATCGCCGCGCCCGGCACGCATCTCCAGCTGCCGGAACTTGAGCTGGGACTCATTCCGGGCGCCGGCGGCTGCGTGAGCATCGCTCGGAGAATTGGTCGTCAACGCATGGCGTGGCTGGTCTTGTCCGGTCGTCGTCTGCGGGTTCGTGACGCGCTGAAGTGGGGATTGGTTGATGAGATCGCGAACTGAAGACGTCTCGGATAGTGTGTTGGCACCATCAGGCGAGAAGGTCGTGACGATGAGTGGTCGCCGCGCCAGTTCGTGCCATTGAACTGTTGCGTATGGCGCTTGCCCGGAAGTCGGACGAACGCGGACTGTTCAGCTGGCGGGGTTCTTGCCTGACGCGATTGAATTGGTAACGCAACACCAACTGGGGAAAACACGTGATTTCAAAGACTCGACTCTCTCGAGCCGGGCATGCGTTTGCGCGCAAGCTTGGCTCCGTCCGTTTCATCGGAGCCGCCACCACGGGTTTGGCGCTGCTCTGCGTGCAGGGAATGGCGCTGGCGCAGGACGCCATCACGCTGGCCGACTCATCCGAGCCGCGCGTGGTGGTCTCGGTGGTCGACAGCGCCATCAACCCGTACCACGAATTCTTCTACCAGCAGCCGATCCGCGTTTCGCAGGCGCTGCTCGACGCGTTTGACGCCCAGGTCGTCACGCTGACCCGAGAGCACGCGACCTACGCCGAGAACCGTGCGGCGGACGAGGCCTTCTGGAGCAGGGTTGTCCGCGGGCAGTCCTACTACTTCGCCGGCACGAACATCATCGCGCGTTCCGAGGCGGGCGCCGGCCTGGCACCGCTGGATCCCACGACCGCCAAGAATCCGCATGGCGTGGGCGTGACGTCTTCGGTGCTGTCGGCCAACCCGGACGCGGTGATCCTGTTCATCGAGACCGAAGGCGCGCTCGGGAACGAGACGGCTGAGAGCTACGCGTTTGATACGCCCGACATCGACATGGTCAATACCAGCTACGGCTATCAGGTTCCGCTGGTGGGCTTCCCGTTGCCGTTGCCGGTGATCTCGGTGCCGTCCTATCGCGGCGTGGTCGAGAACGGCAAGCTGCATTTCAGCGCCGCGGGCAACGGTTCGGGCTTGACGCCTGCTGATCCGGGCGCCGGCTCGTGGTGGGGCATTGGCGTATCGGGCTTCGAGGAATATTCCTCGGAGGGTGATACCCAGGTGTTCTCCAGCAACCTGGCGGATTTCGTCGCCGACTACACCCAGCAGTTGCCGTACTGCATGGAGTGCATGTCGGGCATTGATGACTTTGTCGCGGGCACCAGCTTCTCGTCGCCGCAGGCCGCCGGTCTGGCGTCGCGGGTGCTGCTCGAGGCTCGCCGGTTGCTCGACTACGAGGGCGGAATTCGCGAGGTCGACGGCACGCCGCTCATGGCCGAAGGCGCCGGGTTCAGCGTGTCCAACTGGTTTCTGCGCCGGGCGCTGGAACAGGCGGCCCGCATCCCGAGCATTCTCGACTACGACCCCATCGAAGGTGTGATTGAACTGGGCGCCTTGCCCGTCAACCCGCTGGCGCCGTGGTTGCAGATTGGCTGGGGGGATTTGAGCTACAACCCGGAGTACGGCGTGGTGGACGCGGCGCTGTCGCATCTCAATCTCAAGCCGGCGTCGTTTGCCCGCACGAAGTCCCTGGGGTACTGCGAGTTCCAGACGCTGGTTCTGGAGTTCCGCTGGCAGTACTGGGGCTCCATCGCGGTCAGCAACCCGGACGAAAGTCCGCTGGTGTACTGCGGCGATGAGCTCGGCCTGCGCGCCGGAAATGACCCGGGTGGTGTGCCGGTGGATACCGACGACGATGGCACCGTCGACGCCCTGGACGCCTGCCCGGAGGATGCGTCCAACACCTGCGGTGATCCTGATCTGGATACCGACAGCGATACGGTGCCGGACGCCACGGACAACTGTCCTGTCGATGCGAACACCGATCAGGCCGACAACGACGGCGATGGCATCGGCAATGTCTGCGACGAGACGCCGGATGGCACGGGTGGTGGTCCAGGCGACATCGAGGCTGTCATGACCGCGAACGGACAATCCGCCGCGCTGGAAGCCGAAGCGCCGATTCGCGTCGAGTTTGACGCGAGCGGGTCGGCCTATGCCGATGGTGTGGACGGCAGCTTCACCTATGCCTTCGTGTTCGGCGACGAAGCGACGGCCGACGCATTCGCCGCGCCGACGACCGACCCTGTGACCTTTCACGACTACGAAGCCGCGGGGACCTACACGGCCTACGTGGTGGTATCCGATGCGGATGGCAACTCGGCCCGGTCGAACGACGTCACCATCAAGACGACCATTCGCATCGTGGTGGAGGAGAACGGGACCGTGGCCCAACTGCGAGTGGACCAAACCTCCGGCCCGGCCCCGCTCACCGTCAACTTCGATGGCAGCCTGTCGTTCACCTCGGAGGGCGAGACGATCGACGAATACTGCTTCGATTTCGGAACGGGTGATTCGCAGTGCGGCACCAGCCCAATCGCGAGCTACACCTACACGGTAGCGGGTTCCTACGAGCCGTCGCTCACCGTGACGGCCAGTGATGAGAGCTCGGCTACGGCCAAGGTGACGGTCGGCGCGTCACCGGAAGCGACGCCCGGTGATTCCGACGCCGCTGTCGAGGACGGCGGAGCCGGGGCCTTCCCGTGGATCAGTCTGCTCATGCTGGCAGGCCTGGGTGGTTTGCGACGTCGCGGGGTCGTTCGCTGATCGGGCGACGATTCGTTCGCTGAACATCACGGGCCCGGCCGCAGCGCCGGGCCCGTTTTGGTTCTGCCCCCGGAGTTTGGGGTGGCGAAAACCATCCCGATGGAGGCGCGCGCCGTTGCGCCGCTTTATGCTTTCACGACGCTGAATGCCGCCGCGTAGAACACGCACGACCAACGCCACGAACGACACAGAAACAGATATCACCATGAGCAAATCACGTATCGAAGGACGCAAGATTCTCATCACGGGCGCCTCCAGCGGGATCGGGCGAGCAGGGGCCCTGCAACTCGCCGCGCTGGGCGCCGAGGTGCTGCTGACGGCGCGGCGCGCATCGGAACTGGACTCCGCGGTGAGCGAGATCGAGGCCGCGGGCGGACGTGCGCAGGCCTACCCGGTGGACCTGACCGACAACGCCGCGGTGGATGCCTTGATGGCGTCGATCTTCGAGACACATGGAAAACTCGACGTGCTCATCAACAATGCCGGTCGCTCGATTCGTCGGTCAGCGGCCAAATCGCTGGAGCGCCTTCACGACTACGACCGCTGCATGGAGATCAACTACTTCGCCCCGCTGCGCCTGATCCATCACGTGCTGCCGCGGATGCTGGAAGCCGGCGACGGTCACATCATCAACGTGCTCACCTGGGCCACCATGCTGCCGGCCGCCTATTTCTCCGCCTACAACGCCAGCAAGGCGGCGCTGGGGGCGGCGGCGCAGGGGATGGATTCCGAGCTGCGGGGCCGGGGCGTGGCGTTCACCGGTCTGCACTATCCATTGGTCCATACCGCGATGAGCGCGCCCACGGAGCATTACAAGAACGTGCCGGCGATGAGCGTGGAGCGCGCCGGGGGCTGGATGGTCAAGGCGGTGCAGAAGCGGCCCGCTCGCATCGCGCCCCCCTATGCGGTGGCCGCGGGCGTGGGCAACACGCTGATGCCCGGTGTGTCGGCAGGCATCGCGGGGCGGCTCAAGTTCTGACGCAGGGCAAGTCTGGGTGCAGGCCGAGAATGCAGAGAAAGCCTCACAAAAAAGCCCCGCCGAAGCGGGGCTTTTTTACTCGACTGCGTCTTAGTTGGAGAAGTCAAAGAAGTAGTCGAAGAAACTGCCTTCTTCAGCACCGGTCGCCGGTGCTTCTTCCGTCACGCCGTCTTCGCCCTTGATCATGCGGACTTCTTCAACGGCCATCGATCCATTGCCCACCAGGGCGAACGCCGAGGCATCCCCATTGCCGTCGTCGGTGCAGGTCAGCAGATCATCGACCAGGAACAGATCGCCTTCCTCGGCATCCGACGAGCAGGTCGACGTGGATTCCTTGGTCTCGACGCGAGCCTGGACCGTGATGATGTGATCACCAGACTCGAGGTCGGCCAGGATGAAGTTGAACGCGGACGCGTTCATGGTCTTCACGGCCAGGTCGAGCTCTTCGTTGGTTTCACACTCGTCGTATTGCACGACACCGTCCGCTTCGCTGTCACCGGACCCGTCGTAGCAAATGCCGTTGAACAGGGCCGTGAGGCGCTGCGAACGTGCACACAGGACGATTTCGTCCGGGTGCGCAAAGGTTTCGACGCCAGTCTTCACATTGGTCACACGCACGCGGGTCATCACGGCAGCTTCAGCCGTGGCGCGATCCGCGGTATCGGTCTCGAGGGAATCGGTGGCCGAGTCGGCAACGGTGGTCTGCGTGAACAGGCCGCATTCCATGGCGGTCTGGACGAACAAATCCTTCTGGTTCGGCAGCTTCAGTCCGGTGGTCATCACGTCGACCCATTCCGTCGAGTTCGTTTCCGAGATCAGCACGTGATCGCTGGTCGTGGCGGAGAACTTCGAGGAGGGGGCGGCGGTGGCAGCACCGGCTGCGCACAAGGCGGCGCCAGCCAACGTGGCTGTCTTGAGGAAACGCATACAAACTCCTGATTCCATGGATGGTTTATTTCGTTATTGCATGGGATGGCTGTCCCAGGCAGTGCTGGAACATAGTCGTTAGATTGACCCGGATCAATACCTTTCCGGTCACCTTGGGTGTAGTCAATCGGCGACATTTGACGAAAATTTCATACCCCGTAAGGGCTTATATTTACTCAGTTTTTTGTCCGATCAGGCCTTTCGATTCGTCAGGCTGTGCCGGTCGCGGGCGGACCGTGCCAGTCGGCCGCAGGACTGAGGGAAAAAAAGACGTGCTTCGGGTTGTGGGTCGGCAGCTGAGCGCGTACGAAGACCTCCGTGGCAGGCGCCCGACCAGCGACCTCCGTGATGCCCGGCTTGCCGGAGTGACGTGCAATGCACCGGAGGCCTTTATGCTGGGATGTGACGTCGCTGGCGGCCCCTGGACGAACGCAAAGACATGGACGCGTCAGCGCTTGCGACCCGCTGAACGCGCAACCTCACGAAGGACGACGCATTGAATCGAACACAACTCACGCGGCGCACGCGCAAACTGCACAAGTGGCTCGGGCTGATCGTGGCCATTCAGGTGCTGTTGTGGATCAGCGGCGGCCTGATCATGGCCAGCCTGGATCTCGACATGGTGCGGGGTTCGCACTACGCCGCCGAGCAGGTCGATACGCCCGTCGATGTGGCGCAGGTGCTGGTGTCGCCTCGGGAATTGGCGGAGCGGATCGGTCAGCCCCTGGCGTCGGCGACCTTGAAGACCTGGCAGGGGCAGCCGGTTTATCAGGTGAGCGCGGGCGCCGCGAGCGGGTTGTACGCGGCCAGCACCGGTGTGCGCCTGTCTCCGATCGATCTGGCCGCCGCCCGCGCCGTCGCCACCGACGACTACACCGGGCCTGGCGAGCTGGTGGAGGCGGAGCTGCTGAACGTTGTGCCCGGCGAAGCCCGCGGCCGCGAAGCGCCGCTGTGGCGCCTGCGCTTTGACGATGCCATTCACACGGCGGTGTACGTCTCCGCCGAAACTGGCCGCGTAGTGGCGCGCCGCAACGACTGGTGGCGGGCCTTCGACGTGGTGTGGATGCTCCACATCATGGACTACGACACCCGCGACAACTTCAACCACCCGTTGCTGGTCATCACGGCCGGGGCCGCGCTGCTGTTCGTGTTCAGCGGCATCGTGTTGCTGGTGTTGTCGCTGTTGCCGAGGCGGCGTTCGCTCGCCGGGTAAGCGGCCGTCAACCACTGGCCGCAGCGGTAACTGCGTCTCTCAGGCGCTGGCCATGCGCGGCGTGGATCGGGTGGAGTGCCGCATGCCGGTCCAGCAGGCCACGGCTCCGAGCGCCGCGCCCGCGGTCAGCACGACAGGTGTCGGTATCTGGGCGGCGGTCAGCACCCACGATGTCCACAAAGTGGTTTGGCCGAGCGTCAGGTAGGCCACATAGCCGACGGCCGAGATGGCGGCGGACAGCAACCAGGGCCAGCGGTTCGACCGTTGCCGCAGGTACAACGCAAGCGGAAGCGCCGTGCTCACTGCTGACGCGAGCGCCAAGTTGGTGCCGAAGTTGGCCAGTGTGTCCGGGCCGGTGATTTGCAGCCCCGGGACGTAGTTGCTCAGCAGCCGCGCGGTCACAGGATTGAGCAACGGCATGAGCGTGCCAATCATGAGGGCGCTGTGCAGCTCCATGCGCTGGCGATAGCGAAGCGCAAGGTATACCAGCCACGGCGTGGTGAATGTGAGCAGGACATCAAGGGTTAGCAGCGCAGTGCCGAACTCGACGTAGAACAAGCGTCCGGTCGATGCCCTGACGGCTCCAAACAGTGAAACCCAGGCAAAGCCCGCCACCATCAGCGGCACGACGACAAACATCGCTCGCCCGGTGACTCGATGCAGGGCGATGTTTTTCTGACGAAACAACCAGGCCTGCCAGGCCATCAGCAAAATCCACGCGGTGCTGGTTACGCCATGGAGATGATGCACCGGGGGCGCATCCGGCATGCGACCAAAATAGCTAGGCCAGAACGCGATCACGGTGATGGGCAGCAGCGCGAGGAGCCACCAGTGTGCGTGCCGGTGTTTCATCAGACAATTCCGTTTGCCGAACTCCTTTCAACATACCCGAATTCACCGCCGGAATGCCGTGGATGACGCTTCTCGATCAGCAGCCCAGAGGCCGCTCCCGCTCGGTCATTCTCCGAGCGCTGGCCTCATTGGGTGTTCAAGCGCGAAGTCGATGGCCGTCGTGACCGCGGCCATCTGGGCGGCGATGCAGGTCTCCGGATCGGTGCGTGGGCTGTCCGGATACACCTCGGTGGTGGTGCGATAAGGCGCGTTGGTCATGCCGGCGCACAGGCCCAGTGATCGCAGTGGGTAGCGAATCACCCCCGGCGCCACTGCGGGTGATCCGATGATTTCCCCGTTGGCGTCGGCGTCCGCAATGTGCGTGACCTGGGCAACGGCGTGGATGATCGCGTTCTGGAATTCCGCCTGCGGTTGGTCGCTGTCATCCACCACGTAGAAGCCGTCGGGGATTTCGCCCGGCTCGAAGGGCTCGCCATCACGCGCCGCCAGCGCCGGGCGGAACTCCGATTCATCGGTATCGGTGGTCTCGTGCAGGTCGATGTGCATGCTGATCTTCGAGCGCAGCGGTTCGACCAGTGACCACAGCGCGGCGGCCTCCTGCGAGGGACTGTTCGCCCGGAACGACCGGTTCGGATCGATGGCCGCGTGGTTCCAGCGCTGAATCCGCTCGTAGCCCCAGGGGCTCACGCAGGGTGCGACGAGCAGATTCACGCGGCCCGCGTAGGCGTCGGCTGCCACCTCCAGGAAACGCAGCGCGCCCAGCACGCCGCTGGTTTCGTAGCCATGGACGCCCCCGGTGACCAGCATGGTCGGCAGCTCGTCGCTCCAGTCACGGCTGCGCAGCGCCTGCAGCGGATACTGCAATGGGTCCACATCCAGTCGACCGTATTCCACGTATTCGAATCGCTGGGCCAATTGTTCGATCACGCTCAGCACATCGTCCGCGTAGCTTCGGCGGACGATCTGCTGACGACTCCAGCGTGAGATTTCGGCATCTCCCCAAGGCGTGCCGGGGGTTCCGATGGGGTATGTCGCTTCCGGGTCTTTCATCGATTGGACGGTCGGGGTGAGTCAGGACGCTCCGATTGTGCCTGACTGAAAATCAACTGATGCCGTCAGGTACGTCGAATCGGCGGGTTTGGGTGGGCAGCGAGTTGTCCCGCACAAGCCTCCATGCGATCGATCTGGTTCGCCTGTTTTCGGTCGCGCATTGGTGTCAATGATCATCCAATCAGCCCCGGATATTGCCGCTCCAGAGCCCAGTGTCGGGCTGTGGATACAAATCAGTCCGATCGCCGTTAGTCTGTCAGACCATCCAACGTTGTTCTGGCCTCATGAATATTGATCTTCGTGAACCATTGACTGAAGACGAACTGGACGAGCTGGAATCGCTGTTTAAGCAGCATGTCGAATCGAGCCTGGCCGAACATGGCGAGGACACCGATCCTGGTGTCTGCTGCGTGAGCGAGATGGACGGCTTTCTCACTGCGATCGTCAGCGCTCCAAACTCAATCTTGCCGTCACGCTGGCTGCCGGCAATGTGGGGCGAGCGGGAAATGGTCTGGCGTGATCAGGACGAGGCTCGGTACGCGCTGGGCCTGATCATGCGCCACATGAACGGGATCGCGGGACTTCTGATTCACGACCCCGACATCTTCGACCCATTATTTATTGACTTCGAGGATTCCGACGAACCGTTCGTCATGGCCTGGTGTGCCGGTTACGTGCGCGCCATGGAACTGGATGACGGTTGGGAGACCGAGGATGACGAACTTGGGGAGGCGCTTGCGCCTATCCTGCTATTTGGCACCGAGTTTGGCGAGCGCCTGATAGATGAAGCCGACGACGAATCACTTCGGAACATGGCAATGAGCGTCCCGGAGTCAGTGCGCTTCATCCACGCGTACTGGTTTTCGCGTCGAGATGCGAGTGATGACCTCATCAAGACCGCGGTGCGGGATACGCCCAAGGTCGGACGCAACCAGCCGTGTCCATGCGGGAGCGGGCGGAAGTACAAGCACTGCTGTTTGCACTGAAACGCCGGGCAAGCGGACATTGTCGATTATCACCAGGAACCAGCCATGACTGAACTCGCCAATGTGCATCCCGGCAAAGTGCTTCTGGAAGAGTTCCTGAAGCCGGTGGCACTGAGCCAGAACCGGCTCGCACGTGAAATCGGTGTTCCACCGCGTCGGATCAACGAAATCGTACTTGGCAAGCGAGCTATTACGGCGGATACGGCGGTTCGGCTCGCAGCGTATTTTGGAACCAGTGAGAAGTTCTGGATGGGGTTACAAGCCGACTACGATCTGGAAGAAGTGCATCGGCGGAACACGGCGTAAGAGAAGAGGGCTGTGGTGCACTTACGCCTTAGCGTCCACGGATGTTGGATTGCAAGACCTGGCCCCGACGCCACGACGCCATGTGATGACCCCGACGCCCGGTCTAGCGCAGGTGACGATCCAGGAACGTGATGGCGGCCTCGATGGCTTCATCGTCCGCAAAGAACGCGCTGATATGGCCGTGGCCTCGAATGATGAACAACTCGTTGGTCACGCCCGCACGGTCCAGGGCGGCCTTGTAGCGAAGGGCCTGCTCGAATGGCACGTATGCGTCGAGCGTAGCTTGGTAAATGAAGACCGGTGGATGGGTAGGGCTGACATGCGTAATCGGTGAGGCAGCGGCGTACGTGTCCGGAATCTCGTCCTGTTCGCCACCCAGGAAGGCGGGCACGAGCGAGCCGCCTTCGTACAAGCTCAGGTCGGCCGGATTTCCGCCAGCGACCACCGCGCGCATGCGTGTGTCGGAGGCACCCCAGGTCGGATCATCCGCGACCGCTGCGACCAGTGAGGCCAGGTGTGCGCCGGCGGAATACCCGAAGCTGCCAATCCGCTCCGGATCAATGCCCTGGGCCAACCCCTGTCGGTGCATCCAGCGCGCCGCTTGCTGCACGTCTCGCAACTGCGCCGGCCAGATCGCATCCGGCACGAGCCGGTAGGTTGTGTTCACAACCACATAGCCGCGCTCGGCCAGTTGCTCAGCCAGATGATCGACCTGATCTCTGCTCCCGCGTTTCCACGCCCCGCCGTGAATCAGAAGCACACCCGGTCGTGGCGAATCCGGCCCCGCGCCCAGGGGACGGTACACATCGGCCAGCAGTTGCGCCGGCCACTCCGCTGACGACACGACCACATCCCGGCTGATCTCGAATGCCGTGCGGTTCGGCTCCGGCGCCCGTGTGCCCGGCTGGTCGATGTGGAGATTCGTACAGGCAGCTTGCAGTAAGACAACAGAGAAGAGGGCGAGAATTCGCAACATGATGACTCCTGAAGACCTGCAGAGATTCGGGAGCAAGACATGTTTGGAGGCATCGGGCGTGGCAGTGAAACCATCCACTAACGTGTTCGACGCGATTGCGACCGCTGGGGACTTCAATCAGACCGACGATGCGCTTGTGACGCTTTTTTGAAGCATCCTCACAGGCGATACCTAACTCGTGGGCCTCGTGCGGAAGGACGGTCGGTTGGAGGAAGCGGGTGTACGACGTGTGTGCTGTCAGTTCGAGCGGTGTTGTCGTGGCGTGTATCTGGTAAGTCGTTGAATTGATTGGGTGGAATAAGATTGATGCACAGTTCAAGACCTAACTCGCGAGGCCCGCGACCATACGGATGTTGGATTGCAAGACCTGACCCCAGCTCCCGCGAGGATGGATTCGATGAACGAGTGTGCCGTGGGCATTGATGTGTCCAAACGTAAACTGGATATCTGCGTGCTTCGCGGGCGCAAAGCCAAGACGAAAGTGCTTCCCAATGATCGCGCTGGTCATGATGCTCTGCACGCGTGGCTCATGGAGCAAGGCTTGGCATCAGGCACGCCCGTGTGTCTTGAGGCGACCGGTCCGTACAGCGAAGCCGTGGCTGTAGCCTTGGTGGATCAAGGCTGGACAGTCAGCGTCATCAATCCCGCTCGCATCAAGGGCTTTGGCCAGGTCCAGCTCAGCCGCAACAAGACAGATCGGGCCGATGCGAGGCTGTTGGCCAGCTTTGCGTGCTCCGTGTCGCTGGAGCCATGGCATCCGCCCAGTCTGGCCGTGCGTGATCTGCGTGCGTTGGTCGAACGCCTGCAAGCCCTGCAGGACATGCGTCAGCAGGAACTGAATCGGCTTGAAGTGATGGCTCAAGTGAGCACCTCGCCAGTGGCAAAGATGGTCCAGGAACACATTGCCTGGCTCGATCGGCAGATCAATAAGATCGAACGGGACATCAACGATCACATTGACGGCCATCCGGAACTCAAACAGGACGCCGAGTTGATTCGCAGTATTCCTGGCATCGGAGACAAGACTGCTGCGCGGGTGCTGGGCTATCTGGGAGATGTCCGACGCTTCAAGAGCGCCAAGGCATTGGCCGCGTTTGTCGGTGTGACACCGCGTCAGCGGTTGTCCGGTACGTCAGTCAGGGGACGAACGATGTTGTCGAGAACCGGCCATGCCGATGCCCGAAAAGCGCTCTACATGCCGGGATTGGTGGCCGTGCGTCACAACCCGGTGATCATGGCGATGGCCGAACGACTTCGAACACGGGGCTTGGCGCCCAAAGCCATTGTCGGGGCCAGCATGCGTCGCTTGGTCCACATGATCTATGGCGTGGTGACCTCAGGCACTCCGTTCGATGCAAAAATTCCACTCAACGGGCTTGCGGTTCAAGACGGTATCTGACCCCGGCTCTGGACCCCTGAGCCCTTGCCCCCGGCTCTGCCGAAATCTAGAAATAGCCGTCACAGGCCTGCAGCAGATTGAAATAGCGGACATATGTTGATTGGGCGCCCACCGTGATTTGAAGAGTACTGTTCTCACTGGGTTCAACTACCCGGATCTGCGCGACGGTGCCCGCCTCGTCAGTGACCTGAATGACACCGTCTGTGACCACGTAGGATTGAAGATGCTGGGTTATCGGTGTGATGGTTGCGACCGCCATTCCGCCCACCGGGCAGCCGTTTTCCAACTCGCCAAGATTGACTGCAAGTGCACCGTCGACCTTGTACTCAACAAACCCGGCGTTCGACTCCCGCTCTTCAGATCGAATGACGAGCTGGTCGAAATCAAACTGGGCGGCTGGCGCTTCGTCGCGTAGGTTGTCGTTTGTGCGAAGTCCGTCGAACTCGCGGCAGAGACGGACGAATCGCAGAGGGCCGCCGTTGTTGTAGTCGGCCATGTAGGTGGATGCGACACTCAACGTCTGGTGGGTGAGTGTCTCAACGAGTTGCGTGTCCGACTCGATCCGTTGGTATTCGATGTAAGGATTGTTGGGCTCGCCATAGCGTGTCCCGGTCTCTGCGTCACATGCATTGCTCAGGCCGAGCGTCGATTCATCGTCCAGAGCAATGGAGCTGGTGATCGGACCGTTGAGGACTGAATATTGGGTGGCGATGCCGCTGTCATAGGTGCCCGCGCAGTCGTAGTAGTCGCGGCGCCCAGTCGCGTCATCGTCGGTGTAGTAGCCTGATTCGCACTGTACCGTGCTAATTGTTTTCCGCGTGGGTGCCGTAATCGCCTCGCCGGACAAGAGTCTTTTGCTGCGAGGATGCTGATACAACTCGGTCATTTCGAACACAACCGCAAAGTATGCAGCGGCGTCATCCGGCGTCTGGATCGCACGCACGGCTTGATCAGGCGCGTTATCGGATCCACCGCCACACCCCAATATTAAGAGAGCCAAGCAAGCAATGAGAGAAGTGGTCGCTTTCGAGAGGATGAAGTTCATGAAAGAAATAGTTTGGGGAAATCGGTTCGCATAGTGTGAATCATCGACGGTGGCGGGGGGCAAAAGCGAGCGGGATCAGGTCTTGAATCTTGAATGATCAACTGCAACGTGGGCCGCTGAATCAGTTGCCTGCTCAGACCGGCTCAAGATTTGATCAACAAGCAGTTCAAGGTCCTCGGGAAGGAAGTCAGCCACGGCGACAGTCGCAATACGATCACGCAATGTGGCGCGATGTGCGGCTCTGCGCAGAGCCGGCAAATAAGGGTCACTAGCGGACTCGATTGGTTGCTTCCTGGAGCGTTCAAGCTGCATGAGTTCCATGGTCCAGTAAAACAGGCTCAAGCTCAGAATTGTCGTAGATCGACCAACTGTCAACAATCGGCAGATAGATTTCGCGCAGGTTCGTCAATCCGGCGTCGTAGCGACGTATGACGATCCGGGGCGGGATGTCGTGTCCTCCGAGACGGACACGTTTTTGTACGCGCTGTATCGCGAGTGTGGATGATTCCAACCGAAGGAAGATCAGGTGGGTGTGCCATCCGGCCCGCTTCCACTGTTGGATGCGGGCAGCGTATCGCTTGCCGGATAGCGTGGTTTCAAATGCGAAGGACTGTCGGGCGCGTATGTGGCGCTCGATCTCTTCGAGCATGAGGCGGCCAGCAGTCATGGCAGCCGCCGCAGGGTTGGTGGGGTTCAGGCCCGCTGCGATCAGGTCGGCGTTGACGAAGGCCATCCCGGCGCCTTCGTATCGGAGATATTCAGTCGCGAATGTGGTTTTGCCGGCCCCATTAGGGCCGGCAATGATCAGGATTTCTGGCTGTGCCACCAGTTCCTTGGAGACGTTGCCTCAATCCCAACTCAACGTCCCACCCGCCTGATACTCAATCACCCGCGTTTCGAAGAAGTTCTTCTCTTTCTTCAGGTCCATCATCTCGCTCATCCACGGGAACGGGTTGGTGGCGCCGGGGAAGATGTCGGGGATGCCGATCTGGTTACAGCGCCGGTTGGCGATGAAGTGCATGTAGTCGTGGAACATGTTGGCGTTGAGGCCCAGCACGCCGCGCGGCATGGTGTCGTGGGCGTACTGGATTTCCAGGTCGGTGGCCTCGCGGACCATGTCCTTGATCTCTTCCTGGAATTCGGCGGTCCACAGGTGCGGGTTTTCGATCTTGATCTGGTTGATCACGTCGATGCCGAAGTTCATGTGCATGGACTCGTCACGCATGATGTACTGGATCTGCTCGGAGGCACCGGTGAGTCGGTTCTGGCGGCCGAAGCTGAGCAGCTGCACGAAGCCCACGTAGAAGAAGATCCCCTCGAACACGACGTAGAACGCGACCAGGTCACGCAGCAGGCGCTGGTCGTCTTCCGGCGTGCCGGTGTGGAACATCGGGTCGGCCAGTGACTGGGTGTAGGGCAGGGACCAGGCGGCCTTGTCGTGCACCGATTTCACTTCGCGGTACATGTTGAAGATTTCGGCTTCGTCCATGCCGAGGGATTCGACGATGTACTGGTAGGCGTGGGTGTGCAGCGCCTCCTCGAAGGCCTGGCGCAGCAGGTACTGGCGGCATTCGGGGTTGGTGATGTGGCGGTACACGGCCAGCACGAGGTTGTTGGCGACCAGCGAGTCGGCGCTGGCGAAGAAGCCCAGCGCGCGCTTGATGATCAGGCGCTCGTCGTCGGAGAACGCGGTGGGGTTGCGCCACTGGGCGATGTCGGCCGACATGTTGATTTCGTTCGGCATCCAGTGGTTGGCGCAGCCGGCGATGTACTTGTCCCAGGCCCACTGGTACTTGAAGGGGACGAGCTGGTTCAGGTCGGCCTTGCAGTTGATGATCTTCTTGTCGTCGACCTGGATACGGCCGGCGCCCATGGCGACGTCTTCCAGCCCGGTCGTGCCCGCGCCGGCGGCCTGCGCGGCACCGGTCTGCACGGCAAAGGGATCGGGGTGGGCGGCACCCAGCGAGCCGGCGGTCTGCGCCGTGGATGGCTGCTGCGGGCTGTATTGCTGCGTGGGATCGTCGTTCCAGTCGAGTGTGCTCATCGCGGGCTCCGTATTCGGTGTTCGGGACTCCTGTGCGGGTGGGAGAAGTCTCGATGTGCTGTATGCGTGTCGTGTTCGGTGTTCGGTCGGGTGAATCGCCGATGGTCAGCGCTTGCGCGGTTGACCACCGGCGATCCGCCGTTGTCGCGGGGCGCCTACTGGCAGGCCTCGCAGTCCGGGTCGAGGATCGAGCAGGCCTGTGGTGCCTCGGCCTGCGGGCTCGGCGACGGGCTGGGGCTCGGCGAGGCCGACACGGCGGCCGGTGACGGCGAGGACCCCTTGCTCACCTGATTGAGCCGGTGATCGGTGATCGTCGACTTCTCGGCGTGCGTCGCGCCCATGGTGCGCAGGTAGTAGGTCGTCTTCAGGCCGGAGAGCCAGGCGTCCTTGTACAGCGCGTCCAGCTTCTTGCCGCTGGGCTCGGACATGTACAGGTTCAGGCTCTGGGCCTGATCCAGCCACTTCTGGCGACGGCTGCCGGCCTTGACCAGCCAGTGCGGGTTGACCTCGAAGGCGTTGCGGTAGATCGCCTTGAGATCGTCCGGCACGCGGTCGATCGGCTGCACCGAGCCATCGAAGTACTTGAGGTCGTGCGCCATCACGTTGTCCCACAGGCCGCGTTCCTTGAGGTCGGCGACGAGGTAGGGGTTGGCGACGGTGAACTCGCCCGACAGGTTCGATTTGACGTACAGGTTCTGGTACGTCGGCTCGATGGACTGGCTCACGCCGGTGATGTTGGCGATGGTCGCGGTCGGGGCGATGGCCATGCAGTTGGAGTTGCGCATGCCCACGGTCTTGACGCGCTCGCGCAGCGTGTCCCAGTCCAGGCGCTGGCTGCGGTCCTGCTGCAGGTACTGCCCGCGGGCCTCGGCCAGCTTTTCGATGGAATCGATCGGCAGGATGCCCTGGCTCCAGAGGCTGCCCTCGAAGCTCGGGTAGGTGCCGCGTTCCTCGGCCAGATCGCTGGAGGCCTGGATGGCGTAGTAGCTGATCAGTTCCATGGAGGTGTCCGCGAACTCGACGGCTTCGTCGGATTCGTAGGACAGGCGCAGCTTGTACAGGGCGTCCTGGAAGCCCATCAGGCCCATGCCCACCGGGCGGTGGCGCAGGTTGGAGGCGCGTGCGGTCGGCACCGAGTAGTAGTTGTACTCGATGACGTTATCCAGCATGCGCATCGCGGTCTTGACGGTCTTGGCCAGCTTCTCGCGGTTGATGCCGATGCTGCCGTCCGGCAGTTCCTCGACATGCTGCGGCAGGTTGATCGAACCCAGGTTGCAGACGGCGATTTCCTTGCCCGGCGCCGTGTTCAGCGTGATTTCGGTGCACAGGTTGGAGCTGTGCACGACGCCGACATGCTGCTGCGGCGAGCGCAGGTTGCAGGGATCCTTGAACGTGATCCAGGGATGACCGGTCTCGAACAGCAGGCCGAGCATCTTGCGCCACAGCTGGATGGCCGGCATGCGCTTGAACACGGTGATCTCGCCCGCGTCGACCTTCGCCTCGTAGGCCGCGTAGGCCTCCTCGAAGGTGGTGCCGGTCAGATCGTGCAGGTCCGGCACGTCGTTGGGCGAGAACAGCGTCCACTGGCCTTCTTCCATGACCCGCTTCATGAACAGGTCGGGAATCCAGTTGGCGGAGTTCATGTCGTGGCAGCGGCGACGCTCGTCACCGGTGTTCTTGCGCAGCTCGATGAATTCCTCGATGTCCTTGTGCCAGGTCTCGAGGTAGGCGCAGACCGCGCCCTTGCGCTTGCCACCCTGGTTGACGGCCACGGCGGTGTCGTTGACGACCTTGAGGAACGGGACGACGCCCTGGCTCTTGCCGTTGGTGCCCTTGATGTGGGCGCCCAGCGCGCGGACCGGGGTCCAGTCGTTGCCCAGACCGCCGGCAAACTTGGACAGCATGGCGTTGTCGTGGATGGCGCCGTAAATGCCGCCCAGATCGTCCGGCACCGTGGTCAGGTAGCAGGACGACAGCTGCGGACGCAGGGTGCCGGAGTTGAACAGCGTGGGCGTCGACGACATGAAGTCGAAGGACGACAGCAGCTGGTAGAACTCGATCGCACGTTCCTCGCGGTCGATCTCGTTGATCGCCAGACCCATCGCCACGCGCATGAAGAACGCCTGCGGCAGTTCGAAGCGCGTTTCGTCGCTGTGGATGAAGTAGCGGTCGTAAAGCGTCTGCAGGCCCAGGAAGGTGAACTGGTTGTCACGGTCCGGCAGCAGCGCGGCGCCGATCTTGTCCAGGTCGTACTGGCACAGGGCGCTGTCCACCAGCTCCAGTTCGGCGGCGCGGTGGATGTAGGCCTTCAGGTAGTCGGCGTACAGGCCGCGCATCTCGCCATGGGTCGGGTAGGCGTTGGGCATGTCCAGGAAGGCCATGGCTTCGTGGCGCAGGTTGTCCAGCAGCAGGCGGGCGGCGACCTGGGAGTAGTTCGGCTCGGATTCGATCAGCGTGCGGGCACAAAGCGTCAGCGCGGTCGCCAGTTCGTTTTCCTTGATGCCGTCGTAGGCGTTCTTCAGCGTCTCGGTGATGACCTTTTCGCCGTCGACATCGGCGATGCCTTCACAGGCTTCGGTGACCACGCGGCGCAGACGCATCTCGTCCAGCGGCACCATCTGGCCGGCGGCGTTGGTCACGCGCAGCGACGACTGGCCCAGCGGCAACTCGGCGGTCTTGGCGATCTCGCGTTCGCGGGCGCGCTCGGCGCGGTAGATCACGTAGGCGCGGGCGACCTTGTGTTCGCCGGAGCGCATCAGCGCCAGCTCGACCTGGTCCTGGATGTCCTCGATATGCGTCGTGCCGCCACCGGTCAGGTTGCGGGTGACGGCCTGGGCGACCTGCTTGGCCAGGTTGCGCACCTTTTCATGCACGCGGGCGCTGGCGGCGGCGCCACCGCCTTCCACGGCCAGAAAGGCCTTGGTCATCGCGACCTCGATCTTGCTCGCATCGAACGGCGTGACCTTGCCGTTGCGACGGATGACCTTGTAGCTGCCCGGCGCGGTGGCGCTCAGTTCGGGCTGGCTGTGGGTTTCGCGCGCAGCGGCGGGCGCGCGCGGCGTTGTTTCTTTGGAGAGGTTGGAGGCCTCGGTTTGCATCTGGGAATCCCCCTGGGAGCTGCGACTGGGACCCATCCGGTTGGTCCCGACCCGTTGGAAGTTAATTCATCTGCAAGGCGCGTCAACCCCAAATATTGTGGTTGACAAGCCTCCGGACCACTAGATGTAGTGTCCCTGCGCGAACAACCCTGTGGATAAACCGTGGGTGAAACCCGTCAATCGCTTGACGCGCAAGCGTTTACTGCGGATTGAAGATTCGGTGCATAACCGCTGCGACCGATCGTCGGTTGCCCGTTGAAACGCGCATTCGCGAACCGGTCGATCCCGGGTGATCGCAGTGCAACATGCGCAGCTTGATTTCACCCGCGCTTCACCGCCCTGCGGCATCGGTTCCGATAGTGGTGCCGGAAGGCGGATGGGCGTGATTCTGTGATGCGATGCAATATCGCGGCGCGCTCGTCATACTAGGCTGAGCGCGCAGTCGCCGATTCCCATACAAGATCAGTCATCCAGGAATTTCATGATCGTTCCCGTTCTGCTCGCCGGTGGATCCGGCACCCGTCTGTGGCCCATGTCCCGTGGCCTGTTCCCCAAACAGTTTCTGAAGCTCGCCGGTGACCGGACCATGCTCCAGGCTACCGTGGCGCGCAGCGCGGCTCTGCCGGATGTGCAGCCTCCGATCCTGATCTGTGGTGACGATCACCGCTTCATCGTCGCCGAGCAGTTGCAGCAGATGGGGCAGACCGAGTCGACCATCGTGCTCGAGCCCATGGGGCGGAACACGGCGCCCGCGGCGGCCGTCGCCGCCACGCTGGTCGCCGAGCGTTACGGTCGGGACGCGGTGCTAATCCTGATGGCGGCCGACCACGTCATTAGCGACACGGCCGGATTCGCCAAGGCCGCCGAGTCGGCGGCTGCACTGGCCGCTGACGGCAACCTGGTGACCTTTGGCGTGACGCCGACCCGGCCGGAAACGGGCTACGGCTACATCCAGACCGGCGATGCTGTGGGCGAGGGCTTCAAGGTCAGGACCTTCCGTGAAAAGCCGGATACCGAGACGGCCGAGCAGTACATCGCCAGCGGCGATTTCCTGTGGAACAGCGGCATGTTCGTGTTTCAGGCCGGCACGCTGCTGGACGAGTTGCGCGAGCATGCGCCGGCCATTCTCGATGCGGCCGTGGCGGCCGTGAGCCAGGGCAAGGAGGATCTGGACTTCCTGCGGCTGGACAAGACCGCCTTCGCCAAGAGCCCGGAAGATTCCATCGACTACGCGGTGATGGAGAAGACCGACAAGGCCGCGGTGGTGCCGCTAAGCGTGGGCTGGGACGACGTTGGCTCCTGGACCTACCTTGGTACGGTCAACACGCCCGATGCCGACGGCAACGTGCTGCAGGGCGACGTGCTGACCCACGACACGACCAACACCTTCGTGCGCTCCAATGATGGCCGTCTGGTCGCGACCGTGGGGCTGGACAACGCCGTCATCGTCGACACCACCGATGCGGTGCTGGTCGCCACCCGCGACCGGGTGCAGGACGTCAAGGCCATCGTCCAGCAGCTCAAGGCCGCGAAGCGTTCCGAGGCGCTGCATCACGCCACGGTCTACCGGCCCTGGGGCAGCTACGAGACCATCGCGCTGGGCGACCGGTTCCAGGTCAAGCGCATCGTCGTCAAGCCCAAGTGCAAGCTCTCGCTGCAGATGCATCATCACCGCGCCGAGCACTGGATCGTCGTGCAGGGCACCGCGATCGTGACCAAGGGTGACGAGACGCTGACGCTGACCGAGGATCAGTCCACCTACATCCCGCTGGGGACCACGCATCGCCTGGAAAACCCGGGCGTGATTCCGCTGGAGCTGATTGAAGTGCAGTCCGGCAGCTATCTGGGCGAGGACGACATCGTCCGCTTCCAGGACGACTACAACCGCGCCTGAGCTCATGTCGGGTGACGTCGCAAGCGCAGGCGCCGTCACCCGGCCGTTCACCGCGTTCCCGCAGACTCCGTTCCGGGTGGTCGACGCCGATGGCTTTCGCGTCGGGGACTGGGCCACCGCGCCTGCCGATCGGGACGACGACAAGTCCACCCTGAAGTCACGGCTGGCCGACGAAGTCGCCGCGATTCACGATCTGCAAAGACAGCTGTACGCCGAGGCGCGTCGCGCGCTGCTGGTGGTGTTCCAGGCGATGGATGCGGGCGGCAAGGACAGCACCATTCGCGCCGCGTTCTCCGGGGTCAATCCCACGGGGGTGCAGGTCACCGCGTTCAAGGTGCCGACGCACCGCGAGCGGGCGCATGACTTCCTCTGGCGCGGCAGCTTGGCGTTGCCGGCGCGCGGGCACATCGGCGTGTTCAATCGCAGTTACTACGAGGATGTGCTGATCGCGCGCGTGCATCCCGAACGCTTCGGCCTGCACGATGACCCGGGTTTCTGGGACGAGCGCCTGCGGTCCATCGCCGCCCACGAGCGGCATCTGGCCTTCAATGACACGGTGGTGCTGAAATTCTGGCTGCACCTGTCGCCGGAGGAACAGCAGCGGCGGTTTCTGCGCCGGTTGCGGCATCCGGACAAGCACTGGAAGTTCGACGAGGCCGACGTGCGCGAGCGCGAGCACTGGGATGACTACATGAACGCCTACCAGGCGGCCATTCGCGCGACGCATTGTGACTGGGCGCCCTGGTATGTCATCCCGGCCGATCACAAGCCCAGTGCGCGGCTGCTGGTCGCGCAGACCATCCGGCGCACGCTGGACGCCATGGACCCGCGCTATCCGACCGTGTCCGATGAGCGTGCGCAGCGGCTGCAACGCCTGGCGCGGGCGCTGGGCCAGGAGTGAAAACTCGCTGTGTTTCCGTGCGCTCGGTTAGGCTGTGAACAGGCTGCATGCCAGGGAGCACTGATTGGTTCGCATCATCAGTGGCGTGAATCAATCAGTGTTTCTTCAAGGGAGAGCAGGATGCACCCCGTTCGCATCGTCGGGATCGTCGCGCTGGTTGTCGGCGTGGTACTGATCGCGCTGGGCTACAACGCCTCACAATCGTTCGCGGAGGAATTGTCGGAGTCGCTGACCGGTCGTTATTCCGACGAGACCACCTGGTATTTCATCGGCGGCGTCGCCAGCGCCACGCTGGGCCTGTTGCTGGCCGTGTTCGGAAAGAAACGCTGACAGGCCGCGCATCCCCGCGCCCCAAGGACGACACATGACCATTCACATCGAACTGATTCCGCTGATCTCCATCGCCGCCGGCGTCGCGATTCTGCTGGTGCCGCGACTGCTCAACTACATCGTGGCGATCTACCTGATCGCCGTCGGTGTACTCGACATGCTGGGGATGTAGGCCGCAGGACCCGTCCGCGTGGCCGTCACGGGCCCAGATAGGACGCGTTCATGCGCTGCCAGTCGTCGTCCTGGATGACTTCCAGCAGCGCCGGATTCAGCTGCTCGCGCAGTGGTGAACCCTGGGCCACGACGAAGGCGTAGTCCTCGGGGCGCACGAGCCGATCCAGAACCAGCAGCTTGGAATAATCGCCGGAGTTGAGTGTGGTGCGCAGAATCGGCGCGTCGTGGACCACCGCGTCCAGATCACCGTCGTTCAACGCCGAGACCGCGGCCTCCAGGCTGGAGAACGTGGTCGGGCGCACGCCCACCCCGGTGAGGTAGTCGACGGAGGCGGAATCCGCCAGCGCGCCGACCCGCACCTTGGGCAGATCGGACGGTCCCGTCACCTGGCTGGTGAGCTGCCCCACCGTGAACGCCGAGGCGATGGCGGCGGTGAAGCTCGACACGGTGATCACGCTGACGAACATCCAGATCAGCGCGACCAGTCGACCGGCGGGAGTGACGGGCGCCTTGTCGCCGTACCCCACCGTGGTCATCGTGACCGCGGACCACCAGAATCCGTGGCCGATGCCCTGGCTGGCCGATCCGCCGAACTGCTCGGCGTTGTGCCGTCGCTCCAGCACCCAGATCAGCATCCCGACCAGCAGCAGCACGAAGACCAGGACCGCGACCGCGGACAGGAATTGCCAGGACAGCAGCGTCGTCAGCGTGGCGAGCAGGCCGCTGCGTGCCTGCATCGTCGCGATGCCCAGGCCGGCGTTGAAGTAGGGCAGGGTGAAATCGATGCGCCGTTCGCGGTCCGCCGTGACGGTGATCGCGCCGATGCCGACATCGATGCGGCCGGATTCCGTCGCCTCGACCAGTGCCCCGGCGGACGGCTGTTCCACCAGCACGTAGTCGAGCTGCGCGAGGGACGCCATGCGGCGCCAGAGATCCACGGCCAGACCGGACCACTGGCCATCGGGCTGCTTGATGACGAAGGGCGGCGCCTGCTTGACGCCGACGCGCAGCTCGGCATCGGCGAGTGGTGTCGTCTCCAGCGGAGTGGTTTCCAGCGCGGAGACGGAGCTCGCGCCGCCGCAGATCGCCAGCATGAGCGCGGGTACACCTATCCACCGTTTTCCGAATCGCCGCAT
>NZ_CAXFCL010000169.1:0-13905 GCF_964000955.1 uncultured Abyssibacter sp. | reverse complement strand
CCGCCGCCGCGCTGCTGGCGACTCCGGCACCCGCGGTTGAACCCGCCCCCGTGAGCAGCCGAAAAAAGTTGGCGCGCTCCGTGAATGCATGGAGATGTCGGTCGGCGGACCGGCATTCGTCTCCTCCGCACCTTGGGCGGTTCCCGTAAGTGGAACCGCCTTTTCTTTTGCCCGCTCGAATGCGCCCTGCCCGTCAGGCGACGCCTTGCGGCAATTGCAGCCAGCGCCCCTGACTGATCGCCACGACTTCGCCCGACAGCTCAACGGAATCAAGCCGGCCAGCCGCCCCGCGCAGGTGCAGCCGCAATCGGGACGGACGGCCCATGTGCGCACCCTGATGAATCGTCACCTCGGCCTCGCTCCGATCCCGCAACACGCGTGGTGCGATTCGTCCGGCCAGCGCCACGGCGGCGGCACCGGTAGCCGGGTCCTCGGCGATGCCTGCGGCAAGCGGAAATACGCGTGCCGTGATGACGTCGTCCCCCGGGCCGAACGCAAAACATGACAGCTCCACGTGCCCCAAAGGGCCGTTGAGCGCCGGGACACGCAACGCATCCAGCCGCTCCGGCGCATCCAGTTCGACGCAGTGCACGGCCATGCCGGCCGACCACACCTCGATCTCACCAACGATCTCCGCCTCGTCAACGCCGAGTTCCGCGACGATATCGTCTGGCGTCAGTTCGGCACCCTCCACGCGGGATGGAACCTGTGGCGGCGCGAGCGTCGCCACGCCCGTCCGTCCCGACCAGCGCGCCTGGCAGCGCACCGGACCGGCGACCTCGTCCAATACAATGGCCTCCGGTGGTCGACCGTCCGCGCCGGTACAGCGACCCGCCAGCCACGCGGCCGTGCCGATGGTGGGGTGCCCCGCGAACGGAAGCTCCTTGAACGGGGTGAAGATGCGAACCGCGAACCGGCCCTGATCCCGGTCCCAGTCCGTCACGAAGACGGTTTCGCTCAGGTTCATCTCGCGGGCCAGCGCCTGCATCTGCTCGGTGGTCAGGCTCAGCGAGGCCTCCGCGTCGTCGTAGACGATCGCCAGTGGATTGCCGGCGAAGGCCTGCGCGGTGAACACGTCAACAACGACAAACGACAGATTCATCATGAATCTCCAGCCAGATTGATCCGTTGCCCCTCCGCACCGGCCTGCAACGCGGCCCGCTGGGGCTCCGGAATGGAAACCTTGCCGCCTCCGGCCGTGTCGACCATCACGTAGGTCACATTCGCGGTCGCCAACGCCGCTCCGTCCTTCGCTCGCGAGAAGTGCACCCGCAGGGTGAACGAGCTGTTGCCGATGCGCTCGGTGGTGACACGCAATGACAGGACATCGTCAAAACACGCGGCCGCGGTCCAGTCGATCCTCATCGAAACCACCTGCACGTCGAGACCCGCGGCCAGGAGACGCTGATGTCCGCCCCAGATCGCCCGTTCGTACTCCGTGAAGGCGACATCCGCCAGGTCCATGTAGCGGGCGTTGAACATCACGTTCTGGGCGTCGCACTCCCCGTATCGGACACGGACGAGAACTTCCAAGGCGTTGTCTCCCGGCTCAGTCCGGCGCCGCCGGCGCGAACACCGACGCGTGCGCCTGCAGGAACGTCTCGAGTCGGTGACCCGACCGGCCGAGCAGCCTCGGCACGTGATCGGTCATCACCTCCTCCCGATCAACCCGCCGTGTCCAGGCGGCCAGTTCAGCGAAAATGCCGGCCAGGAAGCCGGGTACTCCGAAATCCAGCAGCATTGCGTGCAGCGCCGGGGGCGACACGTCCTCGTAACGTACGGCGTGGCCCAGCCAGCGACCGGTCCGTCGGGCCACGTCGCCATGCGTCAGCAATTCCGGCCCCGTCAGGTCCAGCGGCGTGTCGGGCCACGGGGCTGTTCCGGCCAGAAGGGCCGCCGCGCACTCGCCGATGTCATCCGCGTCGATCAGCGCCATGCGCCCGTCGCCCGTGGCGTTGGTCAGGCTACCCTGCTGCATGGACGTGGCGCTGCCCAGCAGGTTCTGCATGAAACTGTCGGGCCGGAGTACGGCGCTGGCGAGATCACGGGCCGCGAGATCGGCATCCAGCGCGGCATGCAGGCGGCCCAGCGTCAGCTCATCGTCGATCACGCCACCCAGCACGGACAGACGCACGACCCGGCGCACACCCGCCCGCTCCAGGGCGGCGTGGGCCGTCCGGCCCAGTTCGACCGCGTGTTCGACCAGGGGCACCATGACGAACGCCGACGTGCAGCCGGCGAATGCGTGGGCGAGCCCCTCTTCGGTCCATTCGGGCACGACACGCGTGGAAACGCCTGGCGCCGCCGGGCGACCGGATCGAATCAACGCGTGGGAAGGAACACCAAGCCGATCAAGCGCTCGGGTAACGGCGCTTCCGACCTGCCCGGTTGCACCCAGAACGGCAACCGGGCCGGATTCGGTCATTCAGTGCTCAGGGGCGCCACTCGATGCCGCCGGTCAGCAGAAAGACCGTGTCGTCATCGATGTTGTAGAAATCGACATCCGCGCCGATGGCGACCTGGCCAAAGCCCGCGTACCAGAGGCCTGCACCGGCCAGCACGTCGAAACCGTCGTCGTCATAGGTCCGCGTTCCGGCGGAGGTCGTAGTCTCGAACTCGGCTTCCCAGTAAGCGAAGCCGTAGCGCAACCGACCTTCGAAGCCACCGAGAAACTGCGGCGTGAACACGGTCGCGGCGATGTTGATGCCGTCACCGGCGCGTGGCTGCACGGCGGCGGTTCTCCGGGCCAGCAGGTCGGTATCCGTGGTGGTGCCGCTGACCACGGTGTCGTGCGAGCCCAGCGTGAACAGACCGACCTCGAAACCGATCACGTCACCGAGACGGATGCCACCGTAGATGGTGCCACCGGTGTCGGAGTCATCGACATCGGCCGTCACGTTCGGTTCGCCCTGGAGCCGCAGTTCGTTCGTTGTCGCCCGACTACCCTTGTCCACGATGGCCTGCCCGGCGCGGACTCCGGCATACCATTCAGCGGACGCCGTTCCGGACACCAGCAGCCCGGTTGCCGCCGCTGCGGCCAACATCAACGTCTTGGTCTTACCCAGATGTACCAGCATTGTCGATCTCCCTTTGCATCAAATCACGTGCGCCTTCTTCTCCGTGGCGGCACACCCGACACCATGTTGCGGGCTAAGAGTAACGCAGCAACATGACAAGTCAGTACACACATTCGGGGGGATTGCACGGTTTGGATTCCACGACGTGCTCTCGTTCTCACTAAGCTAACATCGTGAGGATGGCTCCGACACCGGCAAGGCGCATACGACCACTGTTCGGCCTCGGCCTGCTGTGCCTGATGCTGTTCCTGCTGGCGGTGCTGATTCACGCGCTGGACGGCCTGATCGGGCTCTACGAGCGGGCACGGGCGGTCTCTCCGATCCTCCCGTGGGTGCTGAACGCGGTCCTGGGGCTGTTCGCCCTCGGCAGTCTGACGGCCGTGGTCTGGTGGATGCTGCCGGTGCGGCGACGCAAACCCCGCCAGGTCGATGAATCCAGCCTGCGCTCCAGACTCCAATCGCAGCAGGACGCCGGCATCGATGTCACCGTCGCCGTCTCCGAACTGGATGAACTGGAGGCCCGTCGCCGGGCCGGTCGCGTGTTCGTCGCATTGTTCGGCGAAACCAGCACGGGCAAGAGCAGCGTGATTCGCGCCCTGGTCCCGGACGCCGAGCCGCACACGGCGGTCACGGCCGGCACCACGCGCGACTGCAAGCGCTATCAGTGGCAGCTGCCTTCCGGAGAGGAACTGATCGTCGTCGACGCGCCCGGCTTCTCCCATGATGACGAGGACACCAGGCTCGCGCACCAGGAGGCCATCCGCGCCCACCTGGTCGTCTACCTCTGCGATGGCGACCTGACGCGTAGCGAATGGGCGCAGGTCGATCGCCTGCTCACCTTCGGCAAGCCGCTGGTGATCGCGCTGAACAAGTCCGACCTGTTCCGGGAAGACGAACTGGACGCGATCCGGCAGCAGATCGCCGAACGTTTTCACCGCAGCCAGCGGCCGACGGTCGTCGGCATCAGCGCCGGCGGCGAGGAGCGCATCACCCGGATCGAACGCGACGGCACGGAACGGGAGATCACACGCCCCCGAAAACCGCAGGTGCAGCCGCTGCGGGCGGCCATCGAGCGATGCCTGCTGCGTGACGCCGATGCCCTGACCAGCCTGCGCGACGCCGCCGTGTTCCAGCTGACCGACACGCGGCTGGACGAGGCGGAACGTTCACATCAGCGCCGCCGGGCCGAACAGATCATCGCCACGCACACGCGCGCGGCCGTGGTCGGCGCGCTGGCCGCGCTGTCGCCCGGCTCCGACATCGTGATCCAGGGCGCCATCGGCGCGCGTCTGGTGCGCTCGATGTGCCAGCTTCACGACATCCGCGTGCGCGAGGTGGACATCGAAACCGTGCTGAAAAACGCCGGCAGCACCTCCCGCAAGTCCTCGGCGCTCGCACTCGCGGTTGCCGGCAATGCGCTGAAGGCCTTTCCCGGCATCGGCACGGTCACGGGCGGACTGGCGCATGCGGTCGCCTACGGCCTGCTGTTCGACGCCTTTGGCCATGCACTGGCGGATTCGCTGCGCCGTTCCGGCATGCTGAACCCTGAAGACATCAATGCCTCGCTGGAACAGGCACTGGACGAGGATCTGGCGGCCGGCGCCCGGCGCATCGCCCGATTGGCGCTTCGCAGCCACTCCCGGGACGACCGATGAGCACCGAACCCGACGTCCGGGAGCAAACCGCCCGCGAGGCGCTGCATGCCGTGCGCGACAGCCTGCGCGACCTGATCGACGATCCGGACACACCATCGACGGTGCGCCATGCGCTGGAAACCGAGTACACGGATCTGGAAGCGCTGTGGCAGAAGCTCGATTCCGATGAATTGCATGTCGCGGTCTTCGGCCGGGTCAGCGTCGGCAAGTCCTCCTTGCTCAACGCCCTGCTCGCCGACGACGCCTTCGCCACTGGCCCGTTGCATGGCGTGACCACCCACGCCGACGCCCACGCCTGGGTCCGGGTCGGCGACAGCCCGGTTCGGGTGTTCGACACACCGGGCATCGACGAGATCGACGGCGAGACCCGGGAACAACTGGCACGCCATGTCGCGCGGCGCTCCGATCTGGTGCTGTTCGTCTGCGAGTCGGACCTGACCCAACTGGAGCAGCAGGCGCTGGCAACACTGGCATCCACGCACCGCCCGCTGCTGCTGGTGCTCAACAAGGCCGATCGCTATACCCGAGGCGAACGCGAAGCGCTGCTGGAATCACTGCGGCGCAAGGCCGAAGGCCTGGTCCGCCCCGACCACGTGCTCGCCGCCGCGGCGGACCCGCGCCCAGAGGTCGTCGTACGGGTCACCGAATCCGGTGACGAAGAGGAATTCGAACGCCCGCGATCGCCAGACATCGCCGCCCTGGAGCAGCGCATCGTCGACATCCTGCAACGCGAGGGCCGCGTGCTGGCGGCGCTCAATGCCGGACTGTTCGCCAGCGAGGTGTCCGACGCAGTCGCCGCGCGTGTCGCCGACATCCGGCGCGCCGCGGCCAAGCGTGTGATCCGCGGCTATTGCCTGGGCAAGGGGCTGGCGGTGGCCGTCAACCCGGTGCCACTGACCGATCTGGCGGCCGCCGCCGCGCTGGACGTAAGCCTGGTCTTTCACCTCAGCCGAATCTACGGCCTGCCCATCACGCGCCACGAGGCCGGCAAGCTGGTCGCGGTGATCAGCGTGCAACTGGCGGCGTTGATGGGCGCGGTGTGGGCCGTGCATGCGGTCTCCAGCCTGCTCAAGACCGTCAGTGCCGGGCTGTCCGTCACCGTCACCGCCCTCGCCCAGGGGTCGGTGGCCTGGTACGCGACCTACCTGATCGGCGAGGCGGCGACCCGCTACTTCGTCAACGGCCGCAGCTGGGGCCCCGGCGGCCCCAAGCGCGCGGTGCGCGACGTGCTCGATCTTGTCGACCGCGATTCGATTCTCTCCGAGGCGCGACGCGCGCTGGCGGAACGACTGCGCGGCCGCTGACCAACCACCGCCTCACCGCCGGTTGCGCCGGCCACCCTCTCCCCTCACGATCCGCTGCGACCGTTGGCGGCGCCGGCTCATCCTGATAGCGAATCGCAAAAGCTCAGGCTCCAGCCGTGACCCGGCGGAACTCACGAGAATTTGGCCAGATTGACCACACCAAACAACTCAAAAACCGAGAGCTGGTATTAATCAGCTGTAAAATCAGATAGTTACGAACAATCCATGGGTGGCACGGGGCTTGATACCCATGGCGGCAACATCGATGCATTCGCCAGCGTGGGACCGGACCGGCGGACATCGATCATCACATGACGCGTTGACCCTGCATCACCGCAGGCAAGGGAGTTGAACAGAATGTCTCGATTGACTGGATGGCCAGTTGCACTCGTCCTGGTGTTGGGTCTGCTCGGCGGATGCGGCGGGCCACCATCCGAGAACGGGGAAAACGCCGACGGCGAGGACAAACCCGAAGAACCGTCGATCCCGGTCGAGGTTGCGGTCGCCGAACTGGGCGCCATCTCCGCAGCCTGGCGCGGCAGCGCAACACTGGAGGCCGAGGCCGAGTCCGACGTGGTCGCCCGGGTTGGCGGCATTGTCGAGACGCTTCACGTCGAGGAAGGTGACCCGGTGCAGGCCGGCGACCCGCTGGCCCAGCTGGACACCGATCAGCGCGCTCTGGAGCTGCGCCAGTCCAAGGCGGAATTGGAGCGCCTGCGGGCCGACCATGAACGCAACAAGGCGATCTTCCGCGAGAACCTGATCAGCCGCGAGATCTTCGACCGCACCCGCTTCGAGCTGGAATCCGCCCAGGCGGCCTACGACATGGCCAAGCTGGCGCTGGAATACTCCACCATCCGCTCCCCGATCACCGGCACCGTCTCCGAACGCTACATCAAGGTCGGCAATCTGGTCGCGGCCAACGCACCGGCGTTCCATGTCACCCAGTTCGATCCGCTGCTGGCCGTGTTCCACGTCCCGGAGCGCGAGATTCACAAGCTGGGCACCGAGCAGGTCGCCAAGCTCACCTTCGATGCCTGGCCGGATGAAACCTTCGCCGGCAAAGTCGATCGCATCAGTCCGGTCGTCAATCCCGATACCGGCACCGTCAAGGTCACCGTGAAGATGGACGACGCCGGGACCAAGCTGCAGCCCGGCATGTTCGGACGCGTTCGCATTCTCTATGACAGCCGCGATGACGCCGTGCTGGTGCCGGCCGATGCGGTGGTCACCGAGGATGCCCGCGACGCGGTGTTCGTGATCGCCGACGGCAAGGCGCAGCGGCGCGAGGTCGAGGTCGGATTCTCCGAGGGCGATGTCGTCCAGATCGTCTCCGGCGTCGAGACCGGCGAGACCGTGGTCATCACCGGCCAGGCGGCGCTGCGCGATGGCTCGCCGGTGGATGTCATCGGCGAGGATGACGATGTCGCCGAGGACGCCACCGAGCCTGATGCGGAGGCCGACGAAGCCGCCGCCGACCAGGGCTGATCATGGGCTTCATCAGCACCTCCGTGAGGCGGCCGATCGCCGTCCTCATGATCACGCTCGGCTTCGTGCTGTTCGGCGCGGTGTCGTGTTCGAACCTCGAAGTCACGCTGCTGCCCGACCTGAACTACCCGACGCTGACCGTACGGACCGATTACGTCGGCGCGGCGCCGGCCGAGGTCGAGACGCTACTGTCCAAGCCTGTCGAGGAGGCGTTGGGCATCGTCAAGAACCTGCGCGAAGTCCGCTCGGTCTCTCGCGCCGGCCAGTCCGATGTCGTGCTGGAGTTCGCCTGGGGCACGGAGATGGACTTCGCCGTGCTGGATGTCCGCGAACGGCTGGATGCGCTGGAGCTGCCAGACGAGGCCTCGCGCCCGCTGGTGCTGCGCTTCGACCCGTCGGAAGACCCGATCGTCCGCCTGGCGTTGTCGCTGGAGGACGAAACCACACCCACCACCGAGGAGCTCAAGCGCCTGCGCCGGGCCGCCGAGGACCAGGTCCAGCGTCCGCTGGAATCGGTGATTGGCGTCGCCGCGGTAAAGATCTCCGGCGGCCTCGAAGACGAAATCCAGATCCTGCTCGACATCGACAAGGTCGCGCAGCTGCAGATGACCCCGGCGCAGATCGCCGAACGCCTGGACGCGGAGAACGTGAACCTGTCCGGCGGGCGCGTCGAGGATGGCAGCGCCGCCTATCTGGTGCGCACGCTCAACCAGTTCCGCTCGCTGGAGGACATCCGCCGGACCATCCTGACAACGATCGACGGCCGGCCCATCTACGTCGAGGATGTCGCCACCGTCGTCGCCGGCCACAAGGAGCGCGAGGCCATCATCCGCGTCGGCGGCCGCGAAGCCGTGGAAGTCGCCATCTACAAGGAAGGCGACGCCAACACCGTGGCCGCCGCCAAGGCCGTGCTTGCCCGCGTGGACCGGTTGAACGAGGTCTTGCCGGAAGGCCTGACGCTGACCGGCCTTTACGACCAGTCCGTGTTCATCCAGAGCGCCATCAACGGCGTGACCCAGGCCGGGCTGTACGGCGCCCTGCTCGCGGTACTGGTGCTGTATCTGTTCCTGCGCGAGGCGCGGCCGACGCTGATCATCGCGCTCGCGATTCCGATCTCGGTGATCGTGACCTTCATGCCGATGCGTTTCGCCGGGCTGTCCCTGAACATCATGTCGCTGGGCGGCATGGCGCTGGCGATCGGCCTGCTCGTGGACAACGCCATCGTCGTGCTGGAGAACATCGCGCGCCGCCGTGAAGCGGGGGCATCGCTGGTCGATGCCGCGGTCGCCGGGGCCGGTGAGGTCTCGGGCGCCATCGTCGCCTCCACGCTGACCACGGTCGCCGTGTTCTTCCCGATGGTGTTCGTCCAGGGCATCGCCGGGCAGCTGTTCGCCGATCAGGCCCTGGTGGTCACCTTCGCCCTGCTCGTCTCGCTGGCGGTGTCGCTGACGGTGATCCCGACGCTGGCGGCGCGAGGCGGTCAGCGTCACGAGATCGCGCCCCGTGAGTCGCTGGCGGGCCAGGCGCGGTGGCGCCGCGGCGTCTACGGCGTGCTGCGGTCACTGGAATGGCTGCTGACCTGGCTGGTTCGCATTCCAGTCACCGTGATCGTGGTGATCGCCCGGATGCTGGGCGTCGTGCTGCGTCCCGTCGTGGCGTTGTGGAACCGTGCGTATGGGGCGCTTGCTCGCGGCTATGCCCGCCTGCTCGATGCCGCGCTCAAGGCCCGCGCGCTGGTGCTGATCGTCGCCACGCTGGCCTTCGCCGGCAGTCTCTGGCTGGCCACGCAGCTCGGCGTCGAACTGATCCCGCCCATGGATCAGGGCGAATTCTCGCTGGAGGCAAACCTGCCGCCGGGCACGCCGCTGGAAGGGTCGGACCGTTTTCTGCGGCAGGTCCAGTCCGCGTTCCAGGATGATCCGGCCGTGCGGACCGTGTACGGCGTGGCCGGCACCGGCAACCGCCTGGACTCCAACCCGGAACTGGGCGGCGAGAACGTGGCGTCGATCAGCTTCGCGATGGCCGACGGCACCGACGAGATGGCCCTGCGCCAGCGCATCCGTGAGCGCGTCGAGCACACGCCGGGTCTGGAATACCGCTTCGAGACACCGACGCTGTTCAGCACGGAAAAACCGCTGGAAGTCGAGATCGCCGGTTATGACCTGGCGGCGCTGGAACGCATCGCCGCTTCATTGCAATCGCGGCTGGAGGATTCCGAGCGCTTCGTGGACGTGGAATCGACCTCGGAACAGGGCCAGCCAGAAGTCCGCGTGGTCTTCGAACAGGAACGCGCGGCGGCGCTGGGGCTGCAAGTGTCCGATCTCGCCGCGCGCGTGGTCACCCTGGTCCAGGGTGACGTGGCCACGCGCTACCGCGTCTCGGACCGTGAGATCGATGTCGTCGTCCGCGGCAAGGAGGCCAACCAGACCAGTTATGACGATCTCAAGCGGCTGGTCATCAATCCCGAGTCCGAACACCCGATCCCGCTGGAATCGGTGGCCTCGGTACGGCTGGATCGTGGCCCGGCCGAAATCCGCCGCACCGCCCAGCAGCGGGTGGTCGTGCTGAGCATGGACCTGGCCTACGGCGATCTGGGCTCCGCGGTCGAGGAACTGGATACGCACCTGGCCGACATCCATGTGCCGCGCGGCATCAGCACCCGCATCGGCGGTCAGAGCGAGGAGATGGAGGTCAGCTTCCGCTCGCTGCAGCTCGCACTGGGACTGGCGATCTTCCTGGTCTATCTGGTCATGGCCTCACAGTTCGAGTCCCTGATCCATCCGTTCGTGATCCTGTTCTCCGTGCCGCTGGCCGCGATCGGCGCCTTCACCGCGCTGTTCATCACCGGCACGGAGATCAATGTTGTCGCGCTGATCGGCCTGATCGTGCTGGCGGGGATCGTCGTCAACAACGCCATCGTGCTCATCGATCTGATCAACCGGCTGCGAGCGGACGGCCAGTCGGTGCTGGACGCGATCCGCGAGGCCGGTCAGGCCCGGCTGCGACCGATTCTGATGACAACGCTGACCACGGCACTGGGCTTGCTGCCGCTGGCCCTCGGTGGCGATGATGGCGCCGAGGTGCGGGCTCCGCTGGCGATCACGGTGATCGGAGGGTTGATGGTGTCGACACTGCTGACACTGGTGGTAATTCCGGTGGTCTACTCGCTGGTCACGCGCGACCGTCCGGCGACGGGAACCACCTCCTCCGAGACGCCCGCATGAGCCTGACCGAGCTGTCGCTCAAGCGACCGGTCACGGTCACGATGATCTTCGTGTGCCTGGCGGTCATCGGCACCATGTCGTCCCGGCTGCTGCCGCTGGAATACCTGCCGGAGATGGAATTCCCGGGCATCTGGGTCGAGCTGCCGTACCGGAACTCGACGCCGGAGGAAGTCGAGCGGCGCATCGTCCGCCCGGTGGAGGAGGCCCTGTCGACACTGTCCGGCGTCAAGCGGATGTATTCGGAGTCCCGCGAGGACGGCGGCGGCGTGTTCGTCCAGTTCGACTGGGGGGCGGACCTGCGCATCAAGGGCGTGGAGGCCCGCGACAAGATCGACGCGATCCGCGACACGCTGCCCGAGGAATTGCAGCGCATCCGCTTCCAGAAATTCAACGCCTCCGACCAGCCCATCCTGGTGCTGCGCGTCTCCGCCAACCGCGACCTGGCTGACGCCTACGACATGCTCAACCGCAACCTGCGGCGGCGTGTCGAGCGGATTCAGGGCGTCTCGCGGGTCGAGCTGTATGGCGTGTGGGCCAAGGAAGTGCGGATCGAACTGTCCGCGGACCGGGTGGCGATGCATCAGGTGGACCTGCGTCAGGTCGCCGAGCGCCTGCGTGCGGCCAACTTCGAATTCGCCGCTGGCGAGATCACCAACCGCAGCCGCCGCTTCACGGTCAAGCCGGATGCCCGGTTCGAATCCCTGGCGGAGATCGAACAGCTCGTGGTCGGTGACCGCGGCCTGCGTCTCGGCGACATCGCCGACGTGCGCTACACCGACCCGGTGCGCACACGCGGCCGCCATCTGGACGGCAAGTACGCGATCGGCCTGAACGTGTTCAAGGAGAATGGCGCGAATCTCGTCGAGGTCGCCGACGCGGTGATCGCCGAAATCGACGTGATCAGCGATTTGCCGGAAATGCAGGGCGTCACCCTGTTCGCGATGGACAACCAGGCCGACGGGGTCAAGGACTCGCTGAACGAGTTGCTGATGTCAGGGCTGGTCGGCGCCCTGCTCTCGCTGCTGGTGCTCTACGCCTTCCTGCGTGACTGGCCGATGACGCTGATCGTCGCGCTGTCGGTGCCGTTCTCGATCCTGATCACGTTGGGGTCGATGTACTTCCTCGGCTTTTCGCTGAACATCCTGTCGATGATGGGCCTGATGCTGTCCATCGGCATGCTCGTGGACAACGCGGTCGTCGTGACCGAGAGCATTTTCACCAGCCGACGCCAGTTCCCGAACGACCCGGCCCGGGCAACCGTTGCCGGAGTGGACTCCGTGGCGCTGGCGGTCACCGCCGGCACCCTGACCACCGCGATCGTGTTCCTGCCGAACATCTTTGGCCAGAAGGACGAGATCACGATGTTCATGAGTCACGTGGCCATCACCATCTGCATCTCGCTGGCGGCGTCGCTGGCGATCGCCCGAACGCTGATCCCGCAGCTCGCCTCGCGCATTCAGGGTCGCATCTCCGAAGGCGGACGCGTGATGCAGGCCATCCTCCGCCGCTATCCACGCATGATTTCGTGGACGCTGCGGCACCGCTGGGTCGCCGTCGTCGGCGCGCTGGTCGTCGTCATCAGCGTCATTCCGCTGTTCGCGACCGGCCTGGTCAAGATGGAAATGTTCCCGCGCAATGATACCGAGCGGCTGTTCCTGCCCTACCACGTGAACGAGGTCTACGCGCTGGACAAGGTGGAGGACGCGGTGAATACCATCGAGGCCTACCTGTTCGCGCACAAGGACGAGTTCGAGTACGACAGCGTCTACAGCTACTTCGACCTGGGCCGCGCCGAGTCGACCATCATCCTCAAGGACGCCGAGCAACGCACCAAGTCCATCGAGGAACTCAAGGACGCGATCATGGAACACATGCCCAAGATCGCGATCGGCAACCCGACCTTCAACGAGCAGCGCAGCGGCGGCGAACAGCTGTCCCTGTTCGTGACGGGTGAATCCACCGAACGACTGAACGAGGTCGCCGAGCAGGTGGCGCGGCTGATGGAAGGAGTTCCGGGCGTGAGAGACGCCCGGGTCGAGGCGGATGCGTCGAGCTGGGAGGTCCGCGTTCGCGTGGACCGTGATCGCGCCCGCAAGGTCGGGCTGACCAGTCAGCAGGTCGCCGAAAGCGTGGCCACGGCGATTCGTGGCGTGGAGCTGCGACCCTACCGGGCCGAAACCGGTGAGATCGACCTGCTGCTGCAATTCCGTCGCGCCGACCGGCTCAACCTGAACCAGCTGAGTCAGCTGCCCATCCGCAGCAGCAGCGGCCAGACAGTCATCCTGGACAACATCGCCGAACTGTCCATCGGCGACGTGCCCGCGACAATTCGTCGGCAGGACCGGCGCACCGGCCTGCGCGTGAACCTGTTCACCGAGGATGACGCCACCGCCGACGAACTGCGTGACGGCATCAAGGGCATCATGGAGCAGTTCCGCATGCCGGCCGGCTACAGCTGGAACTTCGGCCGGGCCTTTGATCAGCAGGACGAGAACATGAGCTCCATGGCGATCAATCTGCTGCTGGCCCTGGCGTTGATCTACCTGGTCATGGCGGCGATGTTCGAATCCATTCTGGCGCCGTTCGCGATCATCACGGGCATCCTGTTCTCGTTCATCGGCGTGTTCTGGTTCTTCGCGCTCACCGGCACGACCTTCCAGTTCATGGCCATGATCGGGATGCTGATCCTGATGGGCGTGGTCGTGAACAACGGTATCGTGCTGATCGACCACATTCGCAATCTGCGGCTGTCCGGCATGCACAGGGAGAAGGCCATCGAGACCGGCGCCCGTGATCGCCTGCGGCCAATCCTGATGACCGTGGGCACCACCGTGCTGGGCCTGATCCCGCTGGGCATGGGCACCGCGGCGGTTGGCGGCGACGGCCCGCCCTACTTCCCGATGGCGCGCGCGATCATCGGCGGACTCACGTTCTCCACGGTGGTCAGTCTGCTGTTCCTGCCCGCGATCTACAGCCTGCTGGATGATTTCGGCCTGTGGTTGCGCCGCCTGTGGCGCGGCGCCCGCGGCGAGCGCGTCACCGGGTTTGCACCACGAGCACGCGCTGACGCCGACGGCTGATCCTGCCTTAAACCAGACACTTGGGGACATCGCCGAGCGATCGCGCCCCGTGATGGTCCGGCGGGCGCGCCAGTCTG
>NZ_CAXFCL010000168.1:0-8475 GCF_964000955.1 uncultured Abyssibacter sp. | reverse complement strand
TAGACACCGCCGCTGACGGTATTCCATTCACGATACGAATCCCCGCTGCTGTTGGCGCCCATGCCGTAGCGGGCGAACAGCGTGTTCTCCTTCGCCTCGCGCTCGTCCTCGTCGTCACCCCGCGTGAAGTAGGTGAACCAGTTCTCTTCGCAGGTCAGGTAGGTACCCCAGGGCGTGTAGCCGTTGGCGCAGTTGTTGACCGTACCCCGCGCCACCGTTCCGGATTCGGCGTAGGCCGTGGTCAGCGCGGCATTACCCCGCAGCGGACCCTGGATGTCCATTTCGGTGAACAGCGTGATCCGGCGGTTGAAGCTCGACGCGCGGTTGACGTGAAAGCCGTCGCCGCTGTCGACGATCTCAATCACCGAGACGCCGTGAGCGTTCATCTCCTTGTCGACTTCCGACTGCGGGCGTGAACCGCCGTTGTCGGCGGCGGCGGTGGGCCCGTTGGCATGCAGCTCGGTGTCTTCGAGGTTCTCGTGATTCATCACGAGCAATGCACGATTGTTGCGACCCGGATCGGGCAGCCCGTCATCGGACAGGCCGAAATAGAACATGCCGTCGTGCTCGTCGCCGGCACGCTGGTCGAAATCGCCGTCGGTGCCGTCGTTGGCGTATTCGCTGACGGTTTCGTTGATCGGATCACCCACCGCGTACAGCACGCGGGCCGAGTAGCCGGCGGGGATGGAGACGTTGTTGTCGGTGTTCTTCGCCACCGCGCCGAAGGTCAGCCGGATCGCACCGCGCAGGCCGCCGCTGGAACTGCCGCCGCAGGCGACCAGACCAAAGCCCGGCAGGGTGGTGGCGCCAATCAGGCCGGCGCCGCGGAGCACGCTGCGGCGGCTCAGTCGCTGCTCCAGGATCACGGCAAACGGCAGGTTCTGCGATGGATTGTTGTTGTCGACGGGGTCTCGGCTCACGCTGGCTCATCCTGGAAGTGGAAACAACCCGGGATGGTAGAAAGCCAGTGTGACGGGCGATGGACGCCCGGATGACAGCTATGTGACAGCCGCGACCGGCGCCGATGCGTCCGCCCGCAGAAACCCGATGACTGCCGTGTTGAAGGCCTCGGCACGATCCATCGGCGTGCCGTGCCGACTGCCGGCGAACAGTTCCAGCCGGGCGCCCGGTATGCCGGCGACCATGCGCTCCGTCTCCGCCAGCGGAAAGTAGTCGTGTTCCGCCGCGACGATCAGGGTGCGGGCACGAATCTCGGGCAGACGCGACCAGATCGCCCAGCGTCCCAGCGCCGCGAGACTGCGCAGGTAAACCCGTCGCGAACCCTCGGCGAAATGCTCACGCATGATCTCGCGCAGCGATTCCTGACCCGCATGGGGAAATAGGCGAAACGCGATCAGCGCCGCCAGGGGCCGGACGCCCAGCACCCCGACCAGCGCGAAGCGCGCCACCGCCTCGACCATCTTCTGCCCGGTGACGGGCCGGAATCCCGACGAACTGTTGCAGATCACCAGCGCGGTGATGCGATCCGGCGCCAGCAGCGCCATGCTTTGCGCCACGGCGCCGCCCATGCTGTGGCCCAGCACCGCGCAACGATCGATGCCCAGCGTATCGAGCAGCTTCAGCAACCGCCGGGCCTGGGCGAAGATCGCATAGTCACCGGTCGAATCGCTCTGGCCGTGACCGACCAGATCCGGCATGACGCAGCGGAACTGGTCGGACAACGCCGGCAACTGGCAGAACCAGTCGGCCTGACTGGCACCCAGCCCGTGGATCAGCAGCAGCGGCGGCCCGCTGCCCTGCTCGGTGTAGTGACAGCGGGCCCCGTCGATCGGGACATGCGGCATTGACGCGCTCGGACTAGAGCGCGTTTCCGGAACGCGCCTGCTGGCGCGCGAACGGCGCATCCGCCGCCATCACGCAAAGACAGTGCGATGACAGGCCCTGGGCCTCGCCGGAAGCGATTTGCTCCAGCCACTGGATATCGCCGCTCGACCGGGTGACGTCACCCGGAGCGCCGGTGAAATATCCGAGCACCGCGCGAGCGAGGTCGAAGCGGGTCAGCGACTGCGTGAACGGCGCCAGGAACGCGAAGCTCAAGTCACGCGGCGGACTGATGTAGCGCACCGGCGGATTCTCGGTGCTCAGGCCGGCTGCCTGCGCGGCGGCCGTGACCGCGGATTCGAACCCGCCGATCTCGTCCACCAGCCCCAGCTGCGCGGCATCCAGCCCGCTCCAGACCCGGCCCTGCGCGATCTCGTGCACGCGCTCGGGTTCCATGTCACGTCCTTCGGCGACATAACCGACGAACTGCTGATAATCCTTGGAGATGATCAGCTCGATCAGCCGGTGCACGGTGTCGCTGAGCGGCCGGTCGGCGCGGATGGCGCCAGCCAGCGGCGTGGTCCCGACACCATCGGTGGTCACGCCGATCTTCTCCAGCGTGTCCTCGAAGGTCGGGAAGATGCCGAATACGCCAATGGACCCGGTGATCGTCGTGTCATGCGCGAAGATCCGGTCGGCCGGCGCCGAAATCCAGTAGCCACCGGACGCGGCCAGTGTCGACATGGACACCACCACCGGCTTGCCCGCTTCCTTCACCTGCAGCACCGCCCGGCGAATCTGCTCGGACGGATAGATGCCACCACCGGGGGAATCCACCCGCAGCACCACCGCGGCCACGCTGTCGTCGTCCATCGCCTCCAGCAACAGGTCGGATACGGTGTCACCACCCGCCGTGCCCTCCGAGCTCTCGCCCGGCACGATCGACCCCTGCACGGTCACGACGCCGATCTGCCGGGAACCGCTGGGCCCCTTGCGCACGGCCTTCAGATAGCGACGGAAATCGATCTGGCGGAAACTCTCGTGCTCGTCGGCCATGCCCACGGTGCTGCCGATGCGCTCCCGCACGACCTGCAAGGGCATCAGCTCGTCGACGAGCTTGGATGTCAGCGCCACCTGGGCGGGATCGCCGTCGGCGTCCTCCAGGCGATCGACGAACTGCTCCACATAGTCGTCGATGGCCTCGGTGGCGATACCGCGGCCGGTGGCGACGTCACCGACATACTTGCCCCACAACGTGTCCAGCCAGGTGCGGTTGGCCTCGCGCGCCGCATCGGACATGTCGGTGCGCTGGAACGGCTCCACCGCGGACTTGTACTCGCCGGCCTGGAACACGTGCATGTTGATGCCCAGCTTGTCCAGCAGACCCGGGTAGTAGTTGCTGTAGACCGCGTAGCCCTCAAGGAAGACCATCCCCATCGGGTCCATCAGCACTTCGTCGGCCTGCGATGCCAGGTAGTAGGCGCGCTGCGTGTAGGCCGGTGCGTAGGCGACGACGCGCTTGCCGCTTTCCTTGAAGCGGTTGATGGCCACACGCAGTTCCTCGAGCTGCGCCGGGCCGGCATAGGCCAGCGCATCCAGCCACAGCACGACCATGCGTATGCGGCTGTCGTCACGCGCGTATTCGAGCGCGTCGGTCAGATCGCGCAGCTGGGTCTGCGTCGGACCGTCACCGGCGAGTTCGCTGAAGAACTCCTCGGTGGGATCACGGTCGTTCTGCTCGACCACCACGCCGGCCGGGTGCCAGACCAGCGCGACATTGTCCTCGACGGTGACGGGCGCCCCGCCCTTCATGCCCATGTAGATCAGCCCGACGACCAGCACCGCGACCAGGATCACGATGAGCTTGTAGACGACGGAGAAAACGGTCCAGATGGCGCCGAAGAACCGGCGCAGCAGATTCGGGGATTTGGCCATGAATAGCGGTCTCTAATGCGATGCGAACATCGTAAGCGATTCGGCGCGAACCGGCATTGCCGACGTTGCCGTCAGGACACCGGGCCGTCGTAGGTGATTCGGTAGATGACGTCCGCGTGGTCATCCGAGACCAGCAGGCTGCCGTCGTTCAGCTGAAGCAGGTCCACGGGGCGACCCCGCACCTTCTGCCCCTCCAACCAACCAGATGCAAATGGACGGTAATCGGTCGCACGGTTGCCGTCCAGACGAACCAGCGTCACGCGATAGCCGATCTTCTGGCTGCGATTCCAGGAGCCATGCTCGGCAATCAACACCTGGTTGCGATACTCGGCCGGAAACATGCCTCCGGTGTAGAACAGCACACCCAGCGGCGCCACATGCGGGCCGAGCGGCTGGACCGGCGGCACGTACCGCTCGCAGGCACCCTCATCACCGAACTCGGGATCGACCACCTCTCCACCATGGCAGTACGGATACCCGAAGTGCTGACCCGCCGCGGACGCCCGGTTCAGTTCGCCCGGCGGCAGATCGTCGCCCAGCCAGTCACGGCCGTTGTCGGTGAACCAGAGCTCACCTGTCTTCGGATGCCAGGTGAAGCCAACCGAGTTGCGAATCCCGCGGGCATACACCTCGAACCCGCTGCCATCCGGCCGCAGACGGGCGATGCTGGCGAACGGGTCGCCCTCGTCGCAGACGTTGCAGGGCGCACCGATCGCCACGTAAAGCCAGCCATCCGGTCCGATGTCGATGAAACGCCAGCCGTGGTGGGTTTCGTCGGGCAGCGCGTCGTAGATCACCTCGGGCTCGGGCGGATCCTCCAGCCGGTCGTCGATATCCGGCAGCCGCAGGATGCGCTCGTTCTCGGCGATGAACAGGTCGCCGTCATGCCAGACCACGCCGTTGGGCATGTCCAGGCCCCTGGCCACGACATGACGCCGATCCGCCCGGCCGTCACCGTTGGTGTCACGCAGCGCGTAGACCACGTCGTCCTTGCGGGTGCCGACGTAGATCACGCCGGTGGCGCCGAGCGTCATGGACCGCGCGTTCGGCACATCGTCGGCGAAGAGCTGGATGGAGAACCCCGGCGGCAGCGTGATGTCGGCCATCCCGGCCCAGGTCGCCGCCGGCAACATGAACGTCAGCGCTGCCAGCGCAATTCGAATCTGCATAAGAATCAATCCGTTGGTTTTCATGTCTTGAGCATCTGGCGCCGCGCCCCCAGGTTCCGTCCTGACGACGGGCACGGGTACACTCTCGAGTCCGGTTCCGCGAGGCCCGCGGAACACATTCCTTCCGCGTCCCAGAGGTTGTCATGAGCGTACTCGTCGGCCGCAAGGCTCCCGATTTCACCGCCGCGGCCGTGATGCCCGATGGCAGCATCAAGGACGACTTCAGGCTGTCCGACTACGCCGGCCAGTACCGCGTCCTGTTCTTCTGGCCGCTGGACTTCACCTTCGTCTGTCCGTCGGAAATCATTGCCCACGACCACCGGGTCAAGACCTTCGCCGAACGCGAGGTCCAGGTGATCGGCGTGTCCATCGATTCGCAGTTCACCCATTACGCCTGGCGCAACACTCCTACAGACAAGGGCGGCATCGGAGAGGTTCAGTTTCCGATGGTCGCCGACGTGAACCATGAGATCGTCGGCGCCTACGGAATCGAACATCCGACCGACGCGGTAGCGATGCGCGCCTCGTTCCTGATCGACCGTGAGGGCATCGTCCAGCATCAGGTGGTGAACAATCTGCCGCTGGGCCGCAACGTCGACGAGATGATGCGTCTGATCGATGCCCTGCAGTTCTTCGAGGAACATGGCGAGGTCTGTCCCGCGGGCTGGCGCAAGGGTCAGCCGGGCATGCAGGCGAGCGCCGCCGGTGTCGCCGACTATCTGAAATCACACGCGGACTCGTTGTGAAACAACGACCGATCGCACCCCCTTCCGACCAGCGAGACTCCCATGAGTGACGTGCAACACCATCGACTGATCATCCTCGGCTCCGGTCCCGCCGGTTACACGGCCGCCGTTTATGCCGCCCGCGCCAACCTGAACCCGGTGGTGATCACCGGCATGCAGGCCGGCGGCCAGCTCACGACGACGACCGATGTCGACAACTGGCCCGGCGATGTCGAGGGCCTGCAGGGCCCGGCGCTGATGGAGCGCATGCAAAAGCACGCCGAGCGATTCGACACGCAGATCGTGTTCGACCACATCAACACGGTGAAACTGGACGCCCGCCCGTTCGAACTGATCGGCGACAGCGCGACCTACACCTGCGATGCGCTGATCATCGCCACCGGCGCCTCGGCCCGCTACCTGGGTCTGAATTCCGAGGAAGCCTTCATGGGCAAGGGCGTGTCCGCCTGCGCGACCTGCGACGGTTTCTTCTACCGCGGCCAGAAGGTCGCCGTAATCGGCGGCGGCAACACCGCGCTGGAAGAGGCGCTGTACCTCTCCAACATCGCCGAGCACGTGACGATGGTCCACCGTCGTGGCGAGTTCCGCGGCGAGAAGATTCTCCAGGACAAGGTCCGCGAGAAGGCCGAGACCGGCAACATCACCGTCGAGTGGCACCACGAACTGGACGAGGTCGTCGGTGACGACATGGGCGTCAACGGCATCCGCATCCGCGACAACCGCTCAGACGACATCAAGCAGGTCGATGTCACCGGCTGCTTCATCGCCATCGGTCACACGCCCAACACCGACATCTTCAAGGGCCAGCTCGACATGGAGGGCGGCTACATCAAGGTGCGCAGCGGCCTGGACGGCAATGCCACGGCGACGTCGATTCCCGGCGTGTTCGCGGCCGGCGACGTGATGGATCACGTGTACCGGCAGGCGGTCACTTCCGCGGGCACTGGCTGCATGGCCGCTCTGGACGCCGAGCGCTATCTCGATCATCTCGCCGCCACCGAGGCGACCAAGGAAACCGAAGACGCCCCCGCCTGATCCCGGAAGCGTTCCTGACATGACCGCTTCGCCGGAGCAGGAAGGCGTCATCAAGTACGTCCTGGCGTACGCGCCGGGACCCGCGCCGACCGAGTCGGACGGGTTCCGGTCGCTGCGCGCCTGGCGTGACGTGCTGCACCGGCTCGCCCTCGTCGGCCAGCGGCCGGATCGTTACGACGGCTACGGCTATGGCAACGTCAGTTGCCGGAGTGAGGACGGATTCGTCATCAGCGGCACCCAGACCGGCGGCCCCGGGCGCCTGGGTGTCGGTGGTTACGCAGCGGTGACCGAATGCGACGTGGCGGCGAACCGGATCGTCGCCACCGGCCCCGTCAAGCCGTCATCCGAAGCGCTGACCCATGGCGCGGTCTACGCGCTCGACGCCGGCATCGGCTGCGTGCTGCATGTGCACTCGCCGGAGATCTGGTCCCGGGGCGCCCATCTGCCCGGGACCGCCGCCGACGTGCCCTACGGCACCCCGGCCATGGCCGAAGCCGTGGCGGCGCTTTATCGCGACACGGCGCTGGCGGATATCGGCCTGTTCACCATGCGCGGCCACGAGGACGGCGTAGTGGCCTTCGGCACGACGATTGAGCAGGCCGGCCAGCGCCTGGTGGCCGCACTGGCCGACTGCCTGGCAACCGACCCCACGTCGTAGGCCGCTAGCGCGGCATCTCGCGCCGATCCGAGAAGTTGATCAACCCGCGAACCACGCGGTAGATGTACCAGATCGCCAGCACACCGTAGATCAGGAATCCGACGCCCACGATCATCAGCACGGTGGAGATGATGCTCCACAGCAAGCCCCACCAGAACGTGCGCAGCAACCAGCTGTGATGGCTGCGAATGAACTCGCTGCTGCTGTCGTTGATCTTGATGTGATTGATGATCACGCCGGCGATCGCGGTCAGGCCATTGAAAGGTGCCAGCGCGTAAAGCACATAGGCGACCAGAAGCGTGTTGCGATCCGTATCCGTACCGTGGTCCATTCAAATCCATCCATTCACATCCGGCGTTCAGTGTAAGCGCGCGTGACGTCCCGGACCATTGCAGGCGTGGTTCCAGTCAGTGTCTGGCCAGCATTTGCAATTCCCACGGCGACACCCGTAGGTTAAAAAGCGAATCAAATCAAGGATGATTGATATGAAGTACTGGACCACGCTGATCCTGGCCGTGATGCTCGCCGCAACTCTGTCCGCATGCAGCGAAGAACCTGAACCGCAGGCCGACAACGACACGGTCGATTCCTTCGAGCTCGAAGTCGATGGCGACAAGGTGAAGGTCAAGGCCGAAGATGACGCCGACGATGACGACAGCGACGGCTGAGTGTCGCTGACGCAACCTTTGAGGCCTCTCACGGTCTGAAATCGTAATCCGGCAGGACGCGTGGCGGGGGCCGGGACTCCGCGTTCTGTCGGTCTCGACCCCACATTTCCAAGAGTCATGCCCCGGACCCGCCCCCGAAAACCCCTGCTCACACTGCTGATGCTGACGCTGCTGGCGACGGCCGCCCACGCGAGCCTGCCACCGGACGCCAGCGGACCGGCGGTGGAACCCGCCTCCGAAACCGCCGAACGCGGTGCGACGCTGGCCACCCTGTCGGTCAAGATCGGGGACGAGATCATTCCCTACCCCGTGTTCGCGATCTACCTGATGCCGGGAGAACGCCGCTCCATCGAGCCCGTGCTGGAAACCCGCGACAGCCGGTTTCAGGTCACGGTGACGGACGGCGATCTGGACGCGGTTGGCGAGGCGCTGCTCGGCGATGGCGAACAGGCCTGGCTGTGGACGGCGCCGGAGACGCCCGG
>NZ_CAXFCL010000167.1:0-7554 GCF_964000955.1 uncultured Abyssibacter sp. | reverse complement strand
GCGCCTTGCCTGGCCTCATTTCAGGCGGCAACTTGGCGGCGTGCATAGACCAGCGCTTCCTTAAGACAGAAAATCGACAATCTGACCGACTTCCAGATCCTCGACGTAGCTGCCGTTGTTCATCAGCAGCTTCTCGAACTGCACGTCGCGTTTGCCGATCTCCTCGTCGATTGCGACGACGAGCTGGATGATGTCGATGGACTCGAAGCCCAGATCCGTCATCAGCCGTGTCCGGCGCGTGATTTCCCCATCGAAGCCGGAATCGAAATCCCCCAGAAAGTCCTCCAGGATCGCGACGATCCTCGGAAAAATGTCCTCCAGCGTTTCATTTTTCATTGCTACCGCCTTATCCATGGCGTTCTCCTTCACATGCAACCTGGGTTGCGGGTCGTTCGGTCTGTGCGGGCATGCCTCCGGCATTCGAGCCCGTCGGTGTCGCGTCGTCCAGCGATGTTCATCGGTCAGCCGCGACCCGGACGGGCGTCCGGCCGCGTTGCTCCGGGTGTTGCGATGCCGGGTCGGGGGCTGATCCGTTGCGTGGCGCCTCATGATCCGGTGCTAGCCTGACGTGGTGGCGATGCTTCGCAGCACGGTGGGATCGGCCGCCATGCGGTCGCCTTCCAGGCAGATCGCCAGAACGGCGTCCGTGCCCTCGAAATAAACGGTGACGTCGTGCCGGGTCTCCCCGTGGATGACCTGGGCGCGGGTCGGCTGGCTGCCGAGGCGGTCGATGGACGTGAACTGGCAGTTCCAGTCACGGGGCCGGCCTTCCAGTCCGGTGCCCACCGACTTGGCGGCCGCTTCCTTGGCGGACCAGATCGCGACCGCGATGCGCGGCTGATCCGGTGCCGGCGCGCCGCGGATGACCCGGGCCTCCTGCTCGGTCATGGCGCCGCGGATGAGTTCCTCCAGGCGGACCTGCGCGATGCGCTGGTAGTCCACGCCCACCGACACCTCCGCGGCGGTCGCGACCGCGTAGCGGCGGCTGTGCGCGACGGACACCATCGGTGCGCCAACCTTCTGCAGCGCTGCGCAGCGCACGGACGGGGCGCCCATCTCGTCGGTGATGATTTCCACATCGGCGGGAGCCAGGTGCAGGCCATGGCGTGTCGCCGCCCACTCGCGGACTGCATCCTTCACCGCGATGCGTCCCATCAGCCATTCCTCACGGCGTGGTCCGGTTAGCGGCAGGTTGTAGAACGCGGCGCGTTCGTGGCGGGACAGCGCCATGTGGGCGAGCATGCGTTTCCAGATGCCCCAGCCCTGATCAAGAAAGCCTTCCTCGAAGGGGACGAGCATGCGGGTGATGAGGCCGTCGCTGCGACCGGCGTCGTGCTCGTCGGAGATGAACTCCGATTGCGGGCGCAGCCGGTAGTTGTAGTAGCGGTCGGGCACGGAGAACTTGCGGTCCTCCCAGTTTTCACAGCGCATCAGCAGCCGGCCGTTGCCGTCGATCATGTCGAAGGCCGCTTCCAGGCGCTGCGGATCGGTGAGCTTGAGGTCGCCGCGGCAGATCACCTCGGTGCCGGCCGCCGGTGGCGGCGCATAGGGTGTGAATCGGCCCAGGCGAAACGGGAAGCAGTTGAAGCCCCAGCCGTGCTTTTCGGTGAGCCAGTAGCCGGCGAGCTGGCCGGCGGCGTCGAGCAGGGCGGGGTCGAGCTGGAGCCGGGGCGTCTGGGTGAACGCGAAGTAGTTGTGCGTGGGCAGGGCCAGCATGTCCGCTTCGATCGCTTCTTCGGCCCAGCGACGCAGATGCTGGACGCCCTGCAGGCGCGGGCCGTGGAACATGCCGTGCGAATAGAGCTCGCCGTCAGGATTGCTGCGGGCGCCGTAGGAGTTGGGGGACGTCCACTCGATCGGCGTCGCCGGTGCATGGTGCTGCTGTCCGATGCGGACGATGCCTTCGAACACCAGGACCTGACCGTTGGGCCGCTCGGGGGCATCGAGGTAGAGCCTGCCGCGCACCGTGTCCGGACCCTGGCGTTCGGCCTCGATGTTGAGCGTGAGCGTGCCGTCGTCCAGCGCCAGCCAGCGATGGCCGCGGACTTCCCGCATCTCCACCACCTGACCGCCAGCCAGACGGACTGCCGCCTCGGCGAGAATCTCCATGCTGAACGTGAACGGCATCACCGGCAGCGGCAGCAGGCTGGGGTCCACCGCCGAGGGTTCGGAGCCGATGGTGTGGTCCATCAGGAACGGATCGTTCTCCAGCGTGTAGATGCGCTGGCTCAGCAGCCGCCGGTCGGTCAGCTCGATCATCTCGCCGAGCATGGGGAAGGCGGACCGGTCGAGCTGGCCGGTGGCCGGGTTCGGCGGGGTCGCGGGCTCCGCGGCGGGCGCGATGCCCGCGGTCTGGGGCTGGCCGGGCATGTCCGGCATCTCGGCCGGGGCCACACCGAAGACGCGTGCCTGGGATGCCAGAAACTGCTGCATCAGCTCGAAGTGAGAACGCACGGCGGCCAGACGCGGGTCGTTGCTGGCCGGGATCGCCGGTTGGGCTTGCCGCGCCGGTGCTGGCTCGGGAGCCACGGTCTCCTTCAGCGGAACGACCTTCGGACCCTTGGGAATCGAAGTCGGGTCCATGTCGGTGGAGCGACGATTCAGTCGTCTCGCCGGTTCCCAGTCGTCCGGAATATGCAGTGCCGGCAGATGCAGATTGAGATGCTGGCGCGGCTTGCCCTTCGCCGGGATGGTTTCCAGATCCATGACCGGGATATCGCGGTGACGGTACAGCGTGGTCAGATCCATGCTCACGCCGTTGGCGAAGAGGGTGGCCAGCAGGCTCTGGAACTGCTTCATGCCCCCACGGCGCCGGCTGTCGCAGGACATCGCCACGGCGGGATGCCGCTTGCCGAGAATGTCGCCGACAAAGGAGGTCAGGTTGGCGCTGGGGCCCACCTCCACCAGGATTCCGACGCCGTCGTCGACCAGTCGATTGATGGTGTCGGAGAAGCGCACCGTGGTCGCCCACTGCGCGCAGGCGAGATCGCGGATCGCGGTCGGCTCCTCGGGGAACGGCGCGGCCGTGGCGCAGCTGTAGACCTCGGCGATGCCGGGGCCCATGTCGGTGTCTTCGTAGAACTTGCGGAACGCCGTTGCGACCGGCTGGAAGCGTTCGGTGTGGTAGGCGCGCCCGAAGGGCAGCAGGGCGCAGACGGCGCCGGCGGCGGTCAGCGCTTTCTGTGCCTGCTCGACGTCGTCCCGGTTGCCGTAGAGCACGACCTGGTTCGGGCAGTTGTCCATCGCGACGACGAGCTTGTCGCTGAAGCTGTCCAGTACCTCGCCTCGTCGCTCGGCATTCATCGCGCCGACGGTCAGCAGGGCGCCGGATTCGATCTCGCCAGCGCGATCCAGTTCCTGATAGATCGTGTTCATGCGCCGGATGGCATCGGCCAGATCGACGCGCGAGGCCGCGCGCAGTGTTTGCGAGGCGACCAGGGCGGTGTTCTCGCCGGTGGAGTGTCCGACCATCACGTCAGGGCTGACGCCCAGATCGCTCAGCAGGGTGAACAGCGCCATGCTGGCGGTGAACACCGTCTCCGAGGCCAGATCCATGTCGTAGATACGGGCCTCCAGTTCGCGCCGGGCCAGACCCGGCAGACCGGTCGGGACCGGGAAGATGACCTCGCTGGGCTTGATGTCGCGGTGATCGGAGGTGGCGTCGATGAAATCGAACCACTCGCGCACCTGCGGGAAGTGCAGGGCCAGCTCGGCGAGCATGTTCGTGTACTGCGCGCCCTCGCCGGGGAACAGGAAGGCCAGCTTGCCGGGCATGTCGCCGAAGCTGTAGTGCACGCCCTGACGGGTCTTGAACGGCTTGTTGTCGGCCAGTTTCTGCATCGCGGCGTCGAGTTTTTCGCAGAGCTCCTCGACGTTGGCGGCGACGATGGCGAGCCTGTGCTCGCCGCTGCTGTCGGCCGTTGCCTTGGCGATGGATGGCAGCGACAGCGTCTGGTCGTTCTCGATCCGGACCTTGAGCCTGCGCACCGCCTCGATCATGGCCTGATTCGATGGCGCCGCCAGCACGACCAATTCGGTTGCCGATGCGTGCAGCATCGCGTCGTCCGGTGCTACCGGGCGCTTGGCCGCGATACGCGTGTCGGTGGGGATGTACTCCTCTAGGATGGCGTGGGCGTTGACCCCGCCGAATCCGAAGGAGTTGACGCCCGCCCGGCGCGGATGAGCCGCGCCGTGGACCCAGGGACGCGTCTCGTTGTTGATGTAGAACGGCGTTTCCTCAAGGTGCAGTGCCGGATTGACCTCGTCGCAAAGCGTCGGTGGCAACACCTTGTGGTGCAGCGCCAGCGCGGTCTTGATCATCGCCGCGGCGCCGGCCGCCGGAATGCAGTGGCTGATCATGGACTTGACCGAGCCGATGCCGGTGCGTGGCAGGTCAGCATCCGGTGCGCGGGCGCCGAAGATCGAACCCAGCGACTGGATCTCGGTCTTGTCGCCCAGGGCGATGCCGGTGCCATGCGCCTCGATCAGCCCGACCGTCGCCGGGTCGATATCGCAGGATTCGTAGGCGCGCTTGAGCGCGAGAACCTCGCCCTCGAGGCGCGGCGCGAGTAGGCCCTTGGCCTTGCCGTCGGACGAGGTGCCCAGGCCACGGATCACCGCGTAGATGTTGTCGTTGTCGCGTTCGGCGTCGGAGAGTTTCTTGAGCACCAGCATGCCGGCGCCTTCGCCGAGCAGGGTGCCGGACGCGCCGACGTCGAAGGGGCGGATATTGCCGCGGGTCAGTGCGCCCAGCTGGCAGAAGATCATCATCAGCTGCGGCGGCGTATGTGCCTGGCAGCCTCCGGTCAGCACCATCTCGCAGCGACCACTGAACAGCTCGCGGCAGGCGGACTCGACGGCGATCAGCGACGAGGCGCAGGCCGCGTCGAGGATGTAGTTCGGCCCCATCAGATCCAGCCGGTTGGCGATGATGCCGGTGGTGACGTTCGGGACCAGACCCGGGGACATCTCGGTGTTGAACGCCGGCAACTGCTTCTTCAGGCCCGCGCGCAGTTCGGCGATGTCCTGGTCATCGAGATCGGGGCGCAGCTGTCGGACCACGGCCAGTGTCTGGTCGACCATCATCCCGTGCTGCATCAGCGTGGTGTAGCCGCGGTTGATGTAGGTGCCGCGGCCGAGCACGATGCCGGCCTTCTCCCGGTTGAAGCTGCGATCGATGTAGTCGGCGTCACGCAGGGCGTCGCGGGCCAGGCGCAGGGCCAGGTAGTGATCCGGCTCGCCGCCGTCCACCGCCGTCGGCATGATGCCGAACTCGACCGGGTTGAACTCCGCGAGATCGTTCAGGAAACCGCCCTTCTTGGTGTAGATGCGGTCGTTTTCCTTCGAATCCGGGTCGAAGTAGGGGCCCAGCCATTCCTCGTCGGCATCGACGACGGCATCGACGCCGTCGACGATGTTCTGCCAGTACTGGCGGAGGTCCCGGGCGCCGGAAAAGCAGCCGGACATGCCGACGATGGCAACGGGTTCTGGGAAGCGGTCTGCATTCATGATGGTGGTCTCCGCGAGAGCTCGGGCTCTACTACTGTTGCGCGCCGCCGGACAGGCGGTTCAGCGCGCTGCTCATCGTTCCCTCCAGGTCCTCGCAGGACAGGCGGAGACGACCCTCGACGTCGTGGAACTGCACGTCGTAGCAAACAGCCGAGGCGTGCGGTGCCTCACGCATGCGCAGCGTTACCTTCACCGGTCCGCTGATCGGCCCCTGGCCGAAGCGGCGGATGCGGCCGAACCGGCTGGGCAGTGCGGTCAGGTCGTGATTGACGCGTGACCAGACAATGGCGAGCTGTGGTCCGACATCGAGCAGGCCCGGGTCGAACAGCCAGTCGCTGGACGGCTGGTTCAGCCACTCGGTGACATCGGCCGGGCGGGCGATCGCATCCACGCCGTCCTTGTTCACCGCATTGACCGCATCAACGAGCTGGAAGCGCGCCTTGTGGAACAGGTGCTCCGTGTAGATCGTCGCGGCGTCGTAGGTCGGGCCGGTCAGCGCCGTCGGCACGGCGGTGATTTCGGCGGCGGGTACCGACTGCGCCAGGATCACCGTGGCCTTGTACAGCGCCTGCTTGCGCTCGGGGTCCTGGATCTCGACCGCGATGGCCTGTGAGCCGGGATCGGAATGCGCGGCCGCGCGTGCCTTGAAGTGCACCGTGCGCGAGGCGTTGTCGTCCTGCAGGCTGATGCCGGACAGGGCACGCAGATCCTGGATTTCGACCACGTTCCAGTCCGGCCAGCCGGCGGCGGTGAACTCGGCGATCCACTCCAGGGCGCCGGTCGCCGGCAGCACCGGTTTGTTGTCCAGCCGGTGGTCGGTCAGGTACGGATCGGAGGCCAGCGTGAATCTGTGGTCCAGTGTCATCGCGCCGCCCGGACCCATGCGCAGCTCGTCGCGGATCAGCGGAAAGGCGCTGGCTTCCACGTCGGGCTCGCCGACCGCGCGCGGCGGTTCCGGCCACGGGCCTTCGCCGACGATGACCTCGGCGGTACCGGCGAGCTGTCCACCCAGCAGGTCCATGAAGGCGTCGCAGCCGTCGGTCAGCGGAATCGGCACGATGCCCTGGCTGCGGAACGCGGCCTTGACCGATTCGGTGGCCATGCCGGCGTCCCAGGGGCCCCAGGAGATCGCCATGCTGCGGGTTTGCGGCCAGCGGGCCTGCAACTGGCAGGCGAGGCGGGTCAGCGTCTCGTTGGCGGAGGCGTAGTCACCCTGACCGTTGTTGCCGTAGCGGCCGGCAACGCTGGCGAAGAATACGCAGAGCTTCAGCGACTCGGGCTGGAGCACGCGTGCCAGCGTGACGGCGGCGCGAACCTTGGTGTTGAACACGCGCTGGAAGGACTCGGGCGTCTTGTCCTTGAACAGCTTGTCCTCGATGACACCGGCCCCGTGGATCACCGCGTCGATGCGCCCGAACTCGCTGTAAAGGCCGTTGACCAGATCGGTCAGCGCCGTTTCGTCCGACACGTCGCAGCTGCGATAGTCGACGGTGGCGCCGGCGGCTTCCAGCTTGGCCAGATTGCCGCGAATCTCGCGGTCGGCCAGTGTGCGGGACACCCGCTTCTTGACGTCGGCGGGGGTCAGCGTCTCGCCGGCCGCCTTGGCGTTGCGGATGATCGCGGCCTGTAACTGATCGTCGGCGACGTCCGTCAGCGCCGGGTCCTCGGCGCCGGGCAGGGCGCTGCGACCCAGCAGGATCAGCCGCATGCCGGGGACGACCATGCGTTCGACCACGGCGGCGGTGATGCCACGCGCGCCGCCGGTGACCACGGTGATCCAGTCGCCGGCGGGTTCGACGGCGGCGCCGGTGTCCACGGTGGCCGGCGCCGGCACGGTGCCGAAGCCGTAGCGTTCACCATCCTGATACCCGACCTCGAAGGCCGGATCACGGCTGGTGACCTCGCCCAGCGCGCGCTCGGCGATGGCCTCGGGAGAGGCATCGGTCTCGAAATCGACCGCGCGGGCGATCAGCGACGGATATTCCTTGCGCAGGCAGTTGAACAGGCCGTTGGCCGCCCCGGCCACGGCTGACACCGTCGACGGAG